>WRDL01000058.1 GCA_009784095.1 Coriobacteriia bacterium
AGGAATAAAACGGCGGTGATCCGTCCGATTTTGCCGCGTAACTCCAACACGAGGGCGAGCAAGAGGGTCAAGATCAAAAGGAGCGGGATATCATATCGCACCAACAGTGGACTGAGTGCGATCGGCTTGATGATCGAGGTCACTCCCAACACGGCTAAGATGTTGATGATGTGCGATCCTACGATATTGCCGAACGCAAGCGAGCTGTGCCCGCGCAACGCCCCGATCACACACAAGGTGAGTTCCGGCAGTGACGTGCCGAACGCGACGATGGTCAGACCGATCACCGCCTCACTCAGACCGAACTGTTGCGCGATGGCGCTCGCGCCATCGACCAGCCAGTGTGAACCCGCGGTCAGAAAGACGATCGCGATCGCGATGAGCAATAGTGCGGCCCACAGGGTGGAGACCGTTCGTATATCGCCGATGACCTCCTCAGGGTGCTCGTCGAACGTTCTTGCGTGATAGTACGAGTGGATATAGTAGCCGGCGAGAATGAGCAAGAACACAATACCGGCGATGCGCCCGATCTCTCCGAACAGGAGCCCGGCGACCAACAACGCTGAACTTGCGATGATCATGAAGAGCAGATTCGCACGGATAGCGACACGATCGACGACGATCGGCATGATCAGAGCCGCCAACGCGAGTATGAGATACACGTTAACGACGTTCGTGCCCACGACACTTCCCGCAGCCAGGTCGGGCATGTCCTCGAATGCCGAGCGGATCGCGACCATGATCTCGGGAGTCGAGGTCGCGATGGATGCGATGGTAAGGCCAATGATCAACGGCGGGATGCGGAGCTTCTGTGAGATAGAGACCGCGCCCGACATGAACAGCTCACCTCCGATATAGAGCGCGACAAATCCCCCGAGGATAAGGATATATGACATCATCTGAGAAATAGTTATTCCTCCAAAGAGAACCCGACCGCATCAAGCGCTCGCATGACCGGTCGGTACAGCAGCAGTATCAAAACGGCGTTGAGCAGCGATTTCATGATATTGAACGGCAGGAGGGCCGGAACGAGCATCGCGGCGACATCCGCGCGCGGGATTCCCATATAGATCGGGGTCAGTAGGTAATTGAGGAACAGCATCACCGCTGTCATAGTGATCGCGCCGACGAGCAGACCAACGATCGCACCTTTAAATGACGGGTTGCGTCGATAGAGAAGAGTTGCGATGACCACGAAGGTGATCGATGCGGCGGCGTTCATGAGAAATCCGATAAGACCGGTCCCGCTTATCATGATCTCGAGAGATGCGACGATGAGCGTGATGCCGATGGCGGCAAGAGGGCCCAAGATGAATCCCGCGATACCGATGACGGTATCCTTCGGATCCAAGGTCAAGAACCCGAAGAGCGGGATGCGGATAAGTAAGGTCACGACATAGGCCAAAGCCGCGAATACGCCCATGAGCACGAGCTTACGTATAGGTGGTGAAAACATTAAGATCTCCTTTCATCCAGACTATACTGTTGGTCTCGGAATTCCACCGAATCTGCGCGTTGCGCTCGCGGACTATTACCGCCAGTCGGGAATTTCACCCTGCCCTGAAGAACTCTTTCAAGTATAGCTTATACTGAAAATGGTCGGACGAGGAAGGAGTGGGGCATGCTCGAGATCCCTGAGGCGTATACCATCGCGCAACAACTCAACGAAGTGGCGAAGGGCAAGGTCATCGAGCGAGTCTTGGTCGATAACGACTCGCACAAGTTCGCATTTTTCGAGGGTGAGCCCGAGACCTACGACAGTAAACTCGCCGGTAAAGTGTGGGGTGAGGCGACCTCGCATGGAGGGCTGATCGAAGCCGAGATCGGTGAGTTCAAGCTCTCGTTTGCTGAAGGAGTGAACATACGCTTCCTTGAGGCGGGAAAGCCTGCGCCTAAGAAGTGTGTGCTGCAGATCGAGTTTTCCGATGGAACGTCTATCGTCTGCACGGTGCAGATGTATGGCTGCATCCGCCTGTTGCTCGAGGGCGAATCTGATAATTTCTACTATCTGGTACAAAAGGAGAAACCCTCACCGTTGACCGATGAGTTCTCGCGCGCGTATTTCCAGGGTATCGTAGATGACGCGAAACCGACGCTGAGCGCCAAGGGGTTGCTTACGACCGAACAGCGTATCCCCGGTCTGGGCAACGGTGTGAACCACGATATTCTCTACAACGCGCGTATCCACCCTAAGAAAAAAGTCTCGACGATGACTAAAGAGCAGGTCGACGACCTCTTTGCGAGTGTCAAGACCACTCTTGCCGAAATGGTCGCAGGGGGTGGGCGCGATACCGACAAGGACCTGTTCGGCGAGCCGGGCAGATATCAGACGATCCTTTCGAGCAAGACGGTGAAGGCTCCGTGCCCGACCTGCGGAGGAGCGCTCGATCGCAAAGCATATCTGGGCGGCAATATCTACTATTGCTCACGCTGTCAGGATGAATAAACACTCAGATCGCCGAGCAAGACATAAAGAAAGAGGCGGTATCGGTGATACCGCCTCTTTCTTATAGACTCTTTACACTAGCAATGAATCTAGTGAATAAGTAAGGTTCTTAGATTCTGCCCTTGGCGATCTTCTCAGCGACCTTACCAGGAACCTCAACGAGCTCCTCTTTGACATCGACGATCTCCTCGACGACCTCTTTTTCGTGACCAGCCTCGGTACGAACGCGGATTTTCTCCTCAGGAACAGAAACGTCTTTTGAAGAAGTCTCGACGACAGGAATTGTCTCAACATACTCCTCGGTCAGCTCGATGTTCTCGGTGACCTCTTCGACCTTCGGAACCATCTTGACAACTTCCTCAGTGATGGTAATGTTCTCAGTGTGCTCCTCGACCTTCGGGACCATGTGGACATGCTCCTCGACGACCGTGACCTCCTCGACGTACTTCTCTACGACGGGGACCTGCTTGACGCGCTCTTTGACGACAGGCACGACCTTCTCGGTAGTCTCAACAACAGGGACCTCAACGACGGTTCTCTCAGTTACAGGAACCTCCTTGACGATCTGCTCGACGACCGGTACTTGCGTGACCTTCTTGCCAGTGATGGGGACGTTCTTGACGTCCTTCTTCACCTCGGTGACCTCATCAATGGTGGTCTCGGTCATTGCGACGCCCTTGGCACCCTTAGCAACCTCGACGACCTGGTCAATTCTCTCTCTGTCTAGCGGCACTTTCTCGGTTGCAACTCCCTTGACAACCTCTTCCGTAATAATGTCTTCTTTAAGCTCGACCTCCGCGGCAACTTCCTCCTCGGCGACGACCTCGGCTACCTCTTCCTCAGCGATAACCTTTCCAAAACGATCTTTTTTCATGGTACCCTCCTCAATAAGGTTTTCTTCTTTTCTTAATTCTTTTGCAGTTTTTGATTTCTTGTCAAACATCATCTTCTCTTTACACCTCCTCAAGTTTTCCTTCCGTAGTTACATTTTTGCTTCTAGATACTCTTTTAGAATCGCTGCGTTATTCATGACAGGATCCTTCGCCGCATGAAGCAGCGTCACCTTATCACTCTTCGACAGCTCACGTATTTGAGTTATCTCCGCTTGGACCAAAGGATTGCCATCGAGCTCTGAGACATATTTCTCCTTGTACTCAGAGAATCGAGACGGATCATCACCGTACCAATCCAATAGATCGTTCGAAGGACCAACATCCTTGTACCAAGAATGCATCTCGGCCTCTTGCGGAGTAATGTCAGCAGGCCACTCGCGGTCAACGAGAATTCGTTTCCCATCAGTCTCAACGACTGGCTCGTGTAAATACTTTACTTGCAATGACATCTCAAATCCTTCCTCTTACGTGTCTAGGTAGCTTCAATATATCAGAAGTTTTTTAAAAAACCCGACTTATGAAATATACGCTATAACTACCACAAAATCTGCACGTATCATTGACATATTATTCAAGTTATTTCAATCACGAAAACGGGTATGACACGCATTAACATTGTATGTAATCGCAGGTGAAACGCTATTAACGAATGAGCAAAACTATGTTGTCAAGTATTAAATATCATAATTATGTGCAAATACAACCATCACATATATTCAGGGGCGAACACATCTGGATATAACACGTGAGAGACAACTGCGCCGAGGTCGTCCCTAACTTCGGATGTGATATGCGGAGTGAGAATAGTCTGAAATACCACTATCAGAAAAGGCATATATGCCGATCCCACTACTCTCCATAGGTACCACTTTCTTCATCTACACAGGATCTATCAACGTAACAGTATGGGATAATCAAAACAATCATATTCTGAGTGCAGGTGCGACATAGAGCGCAAGGCATTCACGGTCGGCAACGTTCACTTCTTGGTGATATGACAGGAGCATTTTCACGGTGGAATCAGTTCTATATATACAAGATATACAAGAGATCCTTTTCCGTCCTTATGAACTGCTTCCATTCAATACCGGTCTCAGTGTCCTATTTGTTCCACTTGGTGCATCGGTTCTGTGGGCGCTGCTCTATCGGCTCATCAGTTCTGACCGTTCGCAGTATGGGCGCGCAGAGGTCCTCTGGGCACGAGTGTTATTATGGTCGTCGACCACGATGCTCATTCTCATATCGCTTCCAAGTCTGTTCCATTTATTCACCTGTCCGATCTGCTGGATCTATACGGTCCCTCTATTCGTCTGTCAGGTGCTAATCCTGGTATATGGCTCAGGAATTCTTCGAAAGAAGAAGAATGATCCCGTGGATCATGTCGAGCAAATCAATTCTGCAAATGAGCGACCCTTTGATTAGAAGCAAATGCTCTCGACGCTGAGCTGAGCCCAAGTCCAATTCTGCCCAAACAGGAAAGCAGCTATCAAAGCTAGACAAACACACTGCAGAGATGATTTATTCCTGGATCGGGAAAACTCGTTGATTGTGCTGATCCTTATGCAAAAAGAAAGGCGCTTCATGGAGATTACCGAAGTACGTGACGTTATCGCATAGGACAGCATCGGTTTGTCTGTGAGATCCACAACAAAGAATTAATACCATTGGCTCTTGCTGTCGGTGATCGCAATTCAATATAAGTACCATCGAGAGGTCGAGTGTGTAAACTGTCGCAACGTAGCCCCCGCTACGATATTTCATCAACGACATCAAGAAGTCGTTCAATATCAGCAGGATACACATCACCGATCGTGCCGATTCGAAAGGTGTCTGCCTGGGATATCTTTCCCGGATATAGTACGAACCCACGCTTCTTGGCAGCATGATAAAAATCAGAGAAGTCAAAATCATCATCTAAATAGAGAAACGATGTGATGATAGGGGATTGGTAATGACGCGGCAAAAGTGTTTTGTAGCCAAGATCATCCATCCCCTCGACTAAAATCCGCTGGTTATTGCAATAGCGGGAATGGCGAGCCTCGATACCGCCCTCATCATCAAGTTCGCTGAGTGCTTGGTAAAACGCCCGTACACAATGGGTCGGAGAGGTATAACGCCACTTGCCCGAGCCCTTCATCGTCTGCCATTGGTCGAACAGATCTAGGCACAGCGAGTGGGCATTGCCCTCGCACCTCAGTAGTTCACTGCGTTTGGCGATAACAAAGCCAAAACCAGGAACACCTTGGATGCATTTGTTTGACGAACTCACCAAAAAGTCGATTCCCAGCTCATACATATCGAGAGGAATTCCTCCAAATGAACTCATAGCATCGACGATGAGGATACGATCCTGCGCTTTGACCTCGCGCGCAATCCTCTCAAGTGGGTTGAGCATCCCGGTGGTCGTCTCACAATGCACGATGGCAACGTGGGTGATGTCCTCGTCTTGGTCGAGAAGATCGGCGATATGTAGTAGTTCGGGAGCCTGCGTCTCGGAAAGCTCATAGACGACATGGTTGATGTCGAGGATCTCTGCCATCTCGACCATTCGGGTACCATACGCTCCGTTGGTGATGATCAGCAGCTTATCATCTATTCCAACCACACTTCCAAGCGTCGCCTCGATAGAGAATGAGCCGCTTCCCTGCATCATCACGACCGTGTAGTCATGAGGTCTGCTTGCTGCCATCTCGACAAGACGATGGCGAATGTTTTGGACGATATCGGTGTTATAGTCGGCATCCCAGGTGCACCAATCTCTCAGCAGTGCGTTACGAACCCCCTTCGAGGTCGAGAGCGGACCGGGGGTCAACAAAAGATAGGGATTGTCAGGAATGGTCTCATACATGGTGTGCTCCATATCTGCGCTTGGCTCTTAGATGAGAGAGTCGAGCAAGTCGGGAAGTTGGGAAAAATCCTTGATGATATAGTCAGCTCCTGCGACATGGTAGTTTCGCATTGCCTTCTCGCTTGCCTTTGACTGCTGGTTTTGATCGAGTCTCTCCCATTCATCTTGCGAGTAACCCAGCATACTCGATCCCTCGATGATGCCAACGCAGATGCACCCGGCATTCCTTCCCTCCTGCATATCAGCTGCCGTGTCACCGACCTTGACCACTCCTTCGATCGATCCGATGCCGAGTTTTTCGAGATTTCGCCAAATCATATAGGGAGCAGGACGCCCTGACCTGACCTCCTCTGGGCATACCAGGCAGTCGGGTTCGTACCCGCGCTCTTTGGCAAGCGGGGTGACGATCTCCATCATCTCGCGGGTATAACCGGTGCTCGATCCGATTGCGATTCCTCGACTGCGGATCTCAGTGAGCGCCTCGAGAACACCAGGCAGCAGGTCGGCATGTTCGGGAAGTGCCTCGAATAGAGCTGGCTCGAATCGTGCATTGACGCGATCGCAATCCTGTGAGGTCGGTGGATAACCGTGCTCGTCCTCCCACAAGTCAGAGAGCCGATCCCCTTCGAGCATCTGGGCGATATGGGCGCGCTTCTCAATCCCCATCGGAGCACGTGTCTCTGCAATGGTAGGCTCGATTCTAAAGTAGGCAAATGCCTTTCGAAATGCCTCTACCGGGGCGAAACATCCATAATCGACGGTGGTACCCGCCCAATCGAGAATGACTGCCGGTGTCGTCTTGTGTCTGGTCATACCAATACCTCTTCTCGCTCGCTCGTCTTGTGTTTGATGATTCGTATGGCGGTCTCGTACAGTATGCGAACCAATACATTGATTCCCAAAATGAGCAGGCTCATCGCAGCAGCTTGCCCGAAATTCCCCGCCTCCTCCATATGCGTGATGGCGATAGCCGCGATCTTGAACTGGGCGCTATAGAGAAACGCAACCGCCGAGACGGTCACCATCGCGTTGACGAAGAAGTACAGACAGATCTCAAGAATCGCAGGAAGGGAGAGCGGGACACTGACCCGCATGAAGGTCTTCCAGCGCGGGACGTTCATGCTATCCGAGACACTCTCGAACTCTTTGTCGAGTTTTTTGAGCGTGCCGGTCGCGGTGAGAAACGGCACCGAGAAATAGTGGACGATGTTGGAAACTACCAAAATCATCAGCGTTCCATACATGAAGTTGAGCGGATTGGAGGGATTGTTGAAAAAGAAGATGTACGAGATACCGATGACCATACCCGGCAATGCTAGCGGCAGAACCGAGAGGAGCTTGCCATATTTGCGCAACAACTCGCTTCCGCTGGTCTTCTCGATCAGATAGGCATAGATGAACACAAAGATCGTCCCGATAGCCGTTGTCAGAACTGCCATCTTCAACGAGTTGAAATAGCTGTCCATCCCTCCGGCCGAGCGACTAAATGAAAAGTTCTTGAGCGTGAACGCGAGGTTGTACGGATAGTTCTCGCTCAGACCTCCGACGAAAAGCGATGCGATCAATACGAAGAAAAAAAGCGTGATTGCCACGCAGAACACGAAGAAGAAGGTGTCCCGAACCGTGCTTTTCTCGATGTTGAGCCGAGTGGCTTTTGCGTTGATGGTTCCGGCGTTTTGGTTGCCCAGCGCTCGATCAGCGATGAAGGAAAGCACTGCCGGTATCAAAAGCAAGGTACCGACGACGGCTCCCATGTTGAAATTGAACTGTCCGGCAACTTGCTTATAGATATCAGTAGCAAGCACATTGAAGCTTCCGCCGATGACCTTTGGTGCGCCAAAGTCGGTGAAAGCCAAGGTAAAGCAGACGAACACTGCATTGATCAACGTGAACCTGATCTCAGGCAAGGTGATATTCTTTAGCTTCTTGAATGCCGAGACACCCATCGACTCCGCTGCCTCATAGAGCCGGCCATCTGCGAACTCCAAGGCGATAAAAAACATGAGAAAAGCTTGCGGAAAGGTGAAGATGATCTCTGAGAGGATGATACCCAGCCGCCCGTAAAGCTCAAAGGGGAAGAGTCCTGCACGGGTAAAAATCCCTTGCTTGCCGAAAAGATACACCAATCCCAGCGCGTGGATGACGGTGGGGATGAAGATGGGAATCATCGCACAATATCGAAAAAAGGTCTTTCCCCTAATGCGGGTGCGAGCGAGCGCATAGGCATACAGAAATCCGAACGTTACCGCAAAAAGAGTGGACCACAGCGCGATATCGATGGTATTAAGAATCGAGGCAGTCAATGTCGGGTTGTTGAAGTAAGTCAGATAATTCTCAAGTCCGACGAAGGTTCCGCTCTTGTCGGTAAATGCTTTGGAAAACAGTGAGACTAAAGGAAAGATCATCAACACCGTAAAGAGTGCGATCAATACGAGAAGCGCGATAAACTGCCAGAGGTGAAAACCAGAGAGCCACCTCTTGATCTGGTCGCCCATGACCTAGCCTGTCATGGATGGATAGGTGATCTGACTCTCTTGGGGCATTTTGAGAAACACTGTGCCATTCTCGCTCAATGACAGCTCGTTGGCTTTTTCAGACGCAACATCAAAACATATCTCAGTCATGTCAGGTAAGGCGCTGTAGATTCGGGTCAGTGCTCCTTTGAACTCCATTGATTTTATTAGTGCCGAAAAATCAAACAGAGAGGTGTCATTGGTAACCTCGATGTTCTCGGGTCGGATGGCATATC
>WRDL01000059.1 GCA_009784095.1 Coriobacteriia bacterium
CGATCCGAAGTGCTTGACCAGCTCTTTTCTCTTTTTCGGGCCGATCCCGATGATCTCATCAAGGATCGATGCGGTCATCGCTTTTGATCGCAGTAGACGATGATACTCGATAGCGAAACGATGCGCTTCGTCGCGGATCCTTTTTACCAGATACAGCGAAGGTGAGCCGACCGGCAGTATGACCGGTCGATCTTGCCACACCACAAAGAGCTCTTCCTCGCGCTTGGCAAGCCCCGCAACATCGATGTCGAGATCGAGTTCGTCCAAGACCTGGCGCGCCGCGTTCAATTGTGGCTTTCCTCCGTCGACGATGATCAGATCCGGTCTGCTCGCAAACCGTTTGTCATCGAGATTGCGCGGTGAAAAACGCCTGCCGAGCACTTCACGCATCATCGCGACATCGTTGGGCTGATCGCTGTCCAGGCGGATACGGAAACGTCGATACGCCTTCACATCCTTCTTGCCACCGGTAAAGACGACCATCGAGCCGACCGAGTGGGAGCCGTGCAGCGTTGAGATATCATAGCATTCGATGCGATAGGGTGAGCTCCTCAGCGCGAGTGCCGACTCGAGCTGAAGTAGCGCGTCATTGAGACGCTCGTCCTCGTAATGAGCGCGCATCATCCAGCGCAGGAGCGCATGGCGCGCGTTACGCATCGCCATTTCGAGCAGTTCGTGTTTCACCCCGCGTTGCGGTGCTTCAAGATGTACCTGAGCGCAGCGCGGAACACTCTCGCGCCTTGCCTCGGTAAGCCATTGTTCGAGCAATGCGTGATCCTCGGGAAGGGATTGGACCGCGATCGTCTTCGGGATCTCAGTTGTCTTCGCGTAGTATTTCGTGATAAAGAAGGAGAGTAGGTTGTCCAGTGTCT
The DNA here is from genome assembly GCA_009784095.1 of Coriobacteriia bacterium. Classification (GTDB taxonomy): domain Bacteria; phylum Actinomycetota; class Coriobacteriia; order WRKU01; family WRKU01; genus WRDL01. Next base: position 873 of record WRDL01000059.1, read on the forward strand.
CATCAAGCCCTTTGTCGAGAATGAACTCGGTGCTGTTGAGTACCCTTCCTGCGCGCACGACCAATACGAAGACGCCGGCGACCGTCTCATCCTGATACGTACCGATCACGTCCAGATCGATCTTGGCATCTGAGACGATCGTCTGCTTCTCCTTGAGCATCTCGAGCGCCTCGATGCGGTTGCGAAATCCCGCCGCCGCCTCATAATCGAGGTTGGAAGCGCTCTCTTGCATCAACTCGCGCAACGTCCTTTCGAGCGGACCGTACTGCCCACGCAGAAAAGCGACCACCTTTTCGACGTGCGCGCGATACGCGTCCGGATCGACCTTCCCTTTACATACCCCCGGACCGAGCCCGATATGACTGTCGAAACAAGGGCGCTTGGTCGCCGAGAAGGGCTTACCCGCTTTCTCCTCACGCGCGATGGCGCGCCATTCGGGACACGTGCAGCGACACATCGGCATCAGACGCCGCAGGGTATCGAGAACGTTGCGTGCCGCTTTCGCATCGGTATAGGGTCCGAAGTAGCGGGTGCCTTCGACGTGCTTCTCGCGCGTGTACTTGATCGCGGGGTAGGTGTTTCCCAGCGTGATCGCGATGTAGGGATAGGATTTGTCGTCCTTGAGATCGACATTGTAGCGCGGACTGAGCTCACTGACCAGATTGATCTCAAGTATCAACGATTCGCTCTCGTTGCGTGTCACGATATAGTCGAATGAGGCGACCTGCTTCATCATCAGCGGGATCTGTGCACGATCATCGTGACCGGTCACATATTGGATCATCCGTTTGCGCAATGCCTTTGCTTTGCCGACGTAGAGGACCGTGTCATCAGCGTCCTTCCACAGATAGACCCCGGGTTTATCCGGGACCTCGGTCAGCTGCACGCGGATATCTTCGAGAGTCGTCGTCACGATCTGGCATCACTTATTCTTGGCAGTGCTGGTCTTTTTACGCTTGGGCGCAGTCTTCGTCTTAGCGGTCCGCTCGAACAGACGCGCAAGATACTGACCGGTATACGAGTCTTTGATGCCGGCGACCTCTTCGGGCGTTCCCTCGGCCACGATATGACCACCCAGATCCCCGCCTTCGGGGCCCAGATCGATCACGTAGTCCGCGTTCTTGATGACATCGAGGTTATGTTCGACGACCAACACGGTATTACCGCGGTCTACCAGACGCTGCAATACCACCAACAGCTGGCGCACATCATCGAAATGAAGACCGGTCGTCGGCTCATCGAGGATGTAGAACGTCTTGCCGGTCGAGCGTTTCTGCAGCTCGCTGGCGAGCTTTACGCGCTGTGCCTCTCCTCCCGAGAGCGTCGTGGCCGCCTGACCAAGACGGATATAGCCGAGTCCGACATCGTAGAGCGTCTGAAGCTTGCGCTTGATGGGCGGCACGTTCTCGAAGAATGCGAGCGCTTCGGCCACGCTCATGCTCAAGATGTCGGCCACATTCTTTCCGCGATAGGTCACCTGGAGCGTCTCATGGTTGTAGCGCGCGCCCTTGCAGACCTCGCAGGGCACATAGATATCGGGCAGGAAATGCATTTCGATCTTTATCTGACCATCGCCCTTGCATGCTTCGCAGCGACCACCGGCGACGTTAAAACTGAAACGCCCTTGCGCGTAACCGCGTCGCTTCGATTCGGGGGTCGAGGCGAACAGCGCACGGATGTCATCCCATACGCCGGTATAGGTCGCCGGATTCGAGCGCGGGGTACGGCCGATCGGAGACTGATCGATGTTGATCACCTTGTCGAGCTGATCCAGACCCTCGAGTTTGTCGTGAGCTCCGACACGACGATTCGCGCGGTGCAGATTATTGCTCAACAGCGGAGCAAGTGTATCGGCGACCAGCGAGCTCTTTCCTGATCCACTGACTCCGGTCACCGTCGTGAAGGTGCCGAGCGGGATCGAAACGTCGATCGATTTGAGGTTATTCTCCCCGGCTCCGCGCAGGATCAGCATTCCCTGATCCGCACTGCGTCGCCTCGTCGGGACTGGAATTTCTTTACGCCCGGTCAGATAGTCGGCGGTCATCGAGTTTCTTGATCGCAAGATATGCGCGGGTGACCCTTCCGCGACCACCGCTCCTCCATGTTCGCCGGCACCCGGACCCATATCGATCACATGATCGGCGCTGCGAATCGTATCCTCGTCGTGCTCGACGACGATGACGGTATTGCCCAGATCACGCAGTCGCTCCATCGTCGCGATCAGACGCGCGTTATCGCGCTGATGCAGACCGATCGAAGGCTCGTCCAAAATGTAGAGAACGCCCATCAGACCTGCCCCTATCTGGGTGGCGAGTCGGATACGTTGTGCCTCCCCACCGGACAAGGTCGCGGTCGCCCGCTCAAGTGTCAGGTAATCCAGACCGACATCGACCAAGAACTTCAGCCGCTCGACGATCTCTTTGATCACCCGCTCGCCGATGCGCGCGTCAGCGGTGCTCAGCTCAAGGTTCTCGAAGAACGACAGGGACTCCTTCGCACTCAGCGAGGTGACCTCGTGGATGTTGTGGTCTCCCACGGTAACTGCAAGGATCTCGGGTTTGAGCCGCGCACCTGTGCAGGTCTGGCACGGGATCACCGCCATGTACTGTTCATAACGCTCACGTTGACTGTCGGAGCTGGACTCCGCATGACGACGGATGACCTCGTTGACCACCCCGTTCCACTTTACGTACCAGTGGGTATGGCGCCCGTCCCTTGTGACATAGTCGACCTTGACGTTCTCGCCACCGGTCCCGTACATGAACACCTCTTGCGCTTTGTCGGGAAGATCCTTGAACGGAGTATCCAGATCGACGCCGATGTGTTTGGCGACCGCTTCGAGTAGCTGCGGGTAGTAGTTGCTGGTCATCTGTATCGGCGCGAACGCCCCCTCGTTTATCGTCAGACTGCGATCGGGCACGACGCGTGCCGGGTCGACCTCCAGTCTCGAGCCGAGACCGGCGCAGTCCGGGCAGGCGCCGTACGGTGCGTTGAACGAGAAGTCGCGCGGTGCGAGTTCGCTCATCGACACCCCATGCTCTGGACAGGCGAGCGCTTGCGAAAAGGTCGTCTCCTCACCGTCGACCACCGCGATGATCACGCGTCCTTCAGCGATCTTCATCGAGGTCTCGATGCTCTCGGCCAGGCGGGTCCGCAGGCCTTCCTTCATCACGAGCCGATCGATGACGACCTCGATCGTGTGTTTATACTTCTTGTCGAGGCTGATCGGGTCATCGAGAGAACGGATCTCGCCGTCGATGCGCACTCGTGAGAATCCCTGCGCGCGTAGGTCTTCGAGCAGTTTGGAGAACTCGCCTTTGCGCCCCTCGACGATCGGTGCGATGACCTGGAACTTGGTGCCATCGGCCATTTCGAGTACCGCGTCGACGATCTGGTCGCTCGTCTGCCGCTCGATCACGCGTCCGCATACCGGGCAATGCGGGATACCGATGCGCGCATATAACAAGCGGAGGTAGTCATAGATCTCGGTGACGGTCCCCACCGTTGAGCGCGGGTTCTTGCTCGTCGTCTTCTGGTCGATGCTGACCGCCGGGGAGAGTCCGTCGATGTGATCGATATCGGGTTTGTTCATCTGACCGAGGAACTGACGTGCGTATGCGGAGAGCGACTCGACATAGCGTCGTTGCCCTTCGGCATAGATCGTATCGAACGCCAATGAGCTCTTACCGCTTCCGGACAGACCGGTTATCACGACCAGCTTGTCGCGAGGGATCTCGACGTTGATATTCTTGAGGTTGTGCTCGCGCGCACCTTTGATCACGATATCGGTATTCGCCACGTTGCTCCCAACTTATATGGTGCTCCAACGGAGGTCTGTCAACTTTTCAGTATAGCATCTGCGTCATGCGCTACACTTGCTGTATGGCAAAAACCTACACCGGAACAGGCGACGACGGTACGACCTCACATCCCCGATCAGGGCGCGTCGACAAGTGCGATGAGGCGATCGAGTTAGGCGGACTATTCGACGAAGCGCAGGTCGCGATAGGTTACGCGCTCAGTCTGTGCAATGATCCCCTTTTCGAAGAATTCGCACCGGCGCTCTCTCGAAGCATGGATCTGCTGTTCGAGTACGCGATCGCCGCTCCCGGAGCGGACACTATCGCGGATGAAGTCTCGTGGATCGAAGGAGAGACCGACCACTTGCATGAAAAGCTCCCCCCGCTGACAACATTCGTGCGTCCGACCGGATGCGAGCTGGCGTGCCGCCTGCATCTGGCGCGAGTCGCGGTCCGCCGGCTCGAGCGTGGGTTGTTCAGAGTGGTGAACACTTCAATGACTTCTTGCGCATCGTCTGCTCCCTTTATCAATCGTCTCTCTGATTATCTGTTCGTCGCCGCACGAAGAGCCAACGAGCTCGCCCAGGAGGGCTGATCCATGAACACATCGAACCAACGACCACATTTGAGCCCGGAGATCCTCGAGCCATTACAGCACCTCGGTGCATACTTCTTAGAACTACCTACCGATATGCCTGTCGTGGTCGCGCTTTCGGGAGGTGTCGATTCCAGCGTGGTCGGCGCCGTCGCCCGGCGCGTGCTCGGTCCTGCGCGTGTGACCGCCGTGTTCTTCGATATGCCCATCATGGTAGAAGATGATCGGCTTTTCGCCGAGCAGATCGCCGAAGTCGCCAAACTGGACCTTGAGATCATCACATTCGATCCACTCATCATCGACGCGGTACGCTACAACCGCACGGATCGATGCTACCAGTGCAAGAACGCACTCTTCTCCATCCTGCAGGAGAATTACGCAGGCGCATTCATCTGCGATGGGACCAACATCGACGACGATCCGCAGCGCCGTCCCGGTATGAAGGCGCTTACAGAGCTCGGTATCCACTCCCCGCTGCGTGATTGCAACATCTCGAAGGAGCAGGTGCGCTTGATCGCGCGCGGTCTGGGGTTGCCCAACGCCGATCGTGAGAGCAGCGCATGCTTGGCGACGCAGTACCCCGCTGACACCGAGCTTGCTCTCTGACCAACGACGGGGACCCGCATGTTCGAACAAGATGATCGCAGGACGCAGATAGCGGCGATCTTTCTGCTCGTCATGAATCTTACCTGGGGTATCATTCAGACGATTGCGGGCTTCGCTCTATTCGTCCGCTATTGGGACAGACCACATTACTGGTACCGGGGCAGCATCGTCACCACCGAGGCCGCTTCCCAGCGCACAAAGCTCCACGGCGGTATTTCGCTCGGAGCGTTCATATTCACTACGTATGACCTGTCAAAGGATGAGCTCGAGACCAGCCGACTGATCAGGCATGAATACGGGCACGTGCTTCAGAGTGTGGTACTGGGACCTTTGTACTTACCGGTGATCGGTATACCGAGTATCGTGTGGGCACGCTTTTTCCAGGCATGGAGAGATGCGCGCGGGATCGATTACTATTCCTTCTACCCTGAACGCTGGGCGAATAGGTGGGGAAAGCCAAGCCTGCAGCGCCAGACCTGCGAAGTTGCGAGAAGCGTTACAGTAATCGAGAAAGAAGACGATACGCCGAGTTCTCGAAGCGCTTGATCGGACCGATCTCGTCGAGCTCGGCAAGCGTCACCTTTCGGCAGTGCATACGGTCATCGAGGAACGCCTGCTTGTTACGCAGCGCGATCTTCTTGTCATACATCCAGACCGTCAGTTCCTTGTGCAACTCGAGTGAGCGAAAGTCAAGGTTCATCGTCCCGACCGACGAGGCGATATCATCGGTCACGATCATCTTGGAATGGAAGAATCCGGTCTCATAGAGATAGATCTTCACCCCCGCCATCAAAAGCGGGCGAAAATACGTGAATGCCGCATCCCACGCGATCTTCTTGTCGGGGACCCCGGTGATCATCAGCCTCACATCGATACCGGAGAACGCTGCGGTCTCGAGCGTGGCTTCGAGCGCGGTGGTCGGCACATAGTAGGGGGATTGGATCCATACATAATCGTTGGCACGCGAGATCGCGATCTTATAGGAGTCCGAAGCGACATCCCAGACATCCTCGACACCTTGCGCGGCAATCTGGACCAATACGTCGCCGTCACCGATGCGATCGAGCGGAAAATACTTTGAAAGCCACAGCGATTCGTGATCGACCTCGAACCAGCGTTGGCTGAAGAGATCCTGCATGAGAAACACCGCCGGTCCGCAAAAACGTATGCCGGTGTCACGCCATGAGTCGTACTTATGACCTCCATCGATATATTCCTGTCCGATGTTGAACCCACCGGTATGCGCGCATATGCCGTCGATGACGGTGATCTTACGATGGTTGCGATAGTTGATCTGCCGGATCGCGGTAATATCGCTCAGTACCACTCCGCCCGCTTCTTTGACGCGTCGGAGCCCCTTTTTGCTGTAGGCGATACTCCCGAAGAAATCGTTCAGTATACGGACCTCGACGCCCGCTTTGAGGCGCTCGACCAAAATATCGCTCACCTGATCGGCCAACTCATCATCTTCCCAGATGAAGTACTGCATATGAATGAATTCCTGTGCACCTCGCAGATCGTCGAGCAGGTTCGGGAAATAGGACTGACCGTCATACCAGATATCGATATCACGCGCAGGTATCGCAGGGACGCCGGATTGGTTCCACATCAATTTGATCAGATGCTCGACCTGGGTATGGGTATTGGCCGCAAGGAATGCGTTCGCAGAATCGACGTAGCGATCGAGGATATGTTCCATAAAGGGGATCCGGATCGATTGGCGCGCCTTGTGCCACTTCGACTTCCGCGCGATCTCTTCCCAATTACGTCCGGTGAAGTAGTACAGGACCAATCCGATACCGGGAAGCAGACAGATCACGAGGATCCATGCGATGGTCACCGGAGGTTCGCGGTCGGTGGCGATCAGCGCCAGGATGGCGATGATCCAATACAACACGAGGATCGGGAATGCGATCCAGCCTTGTGAGAGTATGCTCGAAACTAACATGACCTCTTCGTACCTTAATACTTCCTGGGCCGTTTCTGGCGTGTTTACTTGCGCCGGCGCCGTCCGTGAGCGCTGCCTTTACGTGCGCTCTTCTTCAGCTCGCCGAGGATCTCGTCGCTTTGCGCGCCTTCGATCTCCGTTCGTAACTTTACCACTTGATCACGCAGTTTGGCAGCGGTCTCGAAATCGAGCGCACTTGCAGCGTTGTTCATCTCTTCTTCCATCGCCGCGATCACCCGAAACGCCTCGCTCTTGGGCAGTTTGCCCAGCTCGGCAGCCGCGTCACGGATACCCCCATCATCTTCGGACTCGTCGCGTACGAACGAGACGATGTCACTGATCGCCTTGCGGATCGTCTCAGGCTTGATATTGTGCTCGATATTGTAGGCGGTCTGTATCTCACGACGGCGGTCGGTCTCATCGAGCGCCAGCCTCATCGAATCGGTCACCTTATCGGCATACATGATGACCTTGCCGGAGACGTTGCGCGCTGCACGCCCGATCGTTTGGATGAGCGAGCGGGTGTTGCGCAGGAATCCTTCCTTGTCCGCATCAAGGATCGCGACGAGCGAGACCTCGGGAAGATCGAGCCCCTCGCGCAGTAGGTTGATACCGACGACCACATCGATGACCCCTTGGCGTAACTCGCGTAAGATCTCGACGCGCTCCATCGTGCCGATATCGCTGTGCAGATAGCGCACTTTGATACCTTGCTCGACGAAGTAATCGGTCAGATCCTCTGCCATCTGCTTGGTCAGCGTGGTGACCAACGTGCGCTCACCGCTCTCGACGCGTGCTCTGATCTCGTCGAGCAGATCGTCGATCTGTCCGGTCACCGGGCGGACCTCGATCTCGGGGTCGACCAACCCGGTCGGACGAATGATCTGTTCGACCGTCTGCTGGGTCACCCCCAATTCGTAATCGCCCGGTGTGGCACTCACGTAGATCGTCTGGGGAATCTTGGATTCGAATTCGTCGAAGCGCAGGGGACGGTTGTCCAGCGCGCTGGGCAGACGGAATCCATGCTCGACCAACGTCAGCTTTCGTGAGCGGTCCCCCTCATGCATTCCGCGGATCTGCGGAACGGTCACGTGA
>WRDL01000060.1 GCA_009784095.1 Coriobacteriia bacterium
ATCAAAGCAGGCCGGCGACACCGTCAGAGTGACCGTCCAAGAGCGCGCATAGACTAGATCGGGAACTCACCTGCATAGGACGGGAGCCATTCGGTGATGGTGCCGTCCGCATCGATGACATAGTGGCGATTGCAAATGCGTACGAGATCGGGATCGTGCGTCGTGATGATCACGGTCTTATCCGCGAGGTCCTCGACGATCATGCGTTGGATCTGCTCGGATGAGGCCAGATCCAAATTCGATGAGGGCTCATCCATGATCATGATCTCACGCTGTCCGAGCATCCCGCGCAGGATCTTGATGCGCATCTTCTGTCCATCGGAAAGGTTGGCGGCATTCTCCGAGATCATCGTATCGAGTTTCTCGGGCAAAGTGAGTGCCCATTCCTTGAGCCCTGCGCGATCGAGCATCTCGTAGAGCTCCTCATCGCTATAATCGCGCCCCAAACAGAGATTGTTACGCAAGGTATCGTTGAAGAGGTTGAGCGCCTGGCTGATGTACACGGCGTCTTCAAGATATGGCACGAGCCGTCTGCGCTTGCGCGTGTCATAGGTGATCGTGCCGGTATCCGGCTGATACTCGCCGCGCAATAGACCGAGGAACGTGCTCTTTCCCGCACCGGACGGGCCGGTCAGCGAAATATGATCTCCCCGCTCGATATAGAACTTCTCGACAAAGATGTGGCGCTCGCTGGACTGATAGGTGAAACTCATATCGCTGACCGTGATGTTGCGCCAACGATGGTGGAGTATGTAGCCTTCCTCAGCCTGGGTCTCGGCCATCAGATTATCGTAGCGATCCATCGAGATCTGGAAATCGACCATGCGCTGGATCGATCCGGTGACCGCTGAGATCTGGCTTTTGAGCTGACCGAAGATGCCGGTATAGAAGACGACCCAGAACAATGCGCCGTAGCTGGGATCTTGGTAGAGCATCCATGCGATGTTTCCCAAGATCAGCAACAGGATCGCATACGTGAACAGATCGAAGATCCATTGGATCTTGACCTCGTAGGAGGTCTTCTCCGCACCTTTCGCATCGACTTCAGCGGATTTCTCGTCGATCTGATCGGCGAAATAATCCTCCGCGTCGAGCTTCTTGATCGAGAGCGTGTTGTTCTGGATGTCACTGACCATCGCGCGATAGTTCGCGCCCATCTGGAAATACTCCTTGGATAGCTTGATCTGCTTTTTCATCAGCATCGACTGGATCAGGACGGTGATACCGATCAGGATGAGTGCCAATACCGCGATCCACACCGATTGGCGTGAGAGCGCGATCGTCAGCACCACCAGACCAACGATCACGTTAACGACCGTCGACAGATAGTTCGAGACGATCTGCGCGAGTTGGTTATTCGCATCGGTGACGATCTCTTTGATGTATTGCTGCCCCAGATCGATGATCGCCTCGGAAGGCATCTGAAGGACCGTCACCAACGAGCGTTTGCGCAGGCTGCGCTGATAGACACGGGATTTCATCTCACGATACATCTGTAAAAGTCCGTTGACCACCGCGAGTATGAGATAGTAGCCCGCCAAGATCGCGATAAATGTGAGAAGCCGCTCGAAGGTGAACTCGCTACTGAAGAACTCGGCGGTGATCAGAGAATAGCCATAGGTCAACAGCTGAGCGATGAGGCTCAAGAAGAAGAGCAGATAGAACTTGTTTGCGACAAATTCATCCCAAATACGTCTCGCCATAGACACCGATCGCACTCCCTACCTTCTTGCATTTGAGCTCTCATCATACCACCGCACGAAATACGCAAAGAGTGACCACCCGATTGCCAAGATAAACTTGAACGAATTCTCTAGCTTCTCAGTTCGGCGCCGAGTTCGTGCTTGAGTTTTGCGAGTACCTTCTCATGGACACGCTCGACCTCTTCACTGGTGAGCGTACGGTCATCGGCGCGATATGCCAACCGATATGCCATCGACTTCTTGCCCTCAGCGACACCTTTGCCTCGATAGACATCGAACAGGTGCACGTCGGCAAGCGGGGTCTTCTTCCCCAGCGCTTTGATGCGTCGCTCGATATCCTTATGAGCCACCTCTTCGTCGACCACGAGCGCGATATCCATCTCGATACCGGGATAGCGTGGAGGCGCGCTGAAATCTCGCTCTGCCTTCGCGTATTTGATCACTTTGGCACCATCGACCTCGAATGCGACCACGGGATCATCGATCTCGAATTTGCCCGCGACAGAGGGGTGCACCTCACCCATCCAACCGATGGGGTCGTTGCCCAACATCAGGATCGCCGCCTTACCCGGTTGCAGCCAGGATAGTTCCCCCTCTTTTGGTTCCAGAATGCGGAGTCGGTCGATATTGAGCTCGCGCATGAGCTGCTCGATGATACCTTTCGCATCGAAGAAGTCGATCGGCTCGGAAGCGACGTTCCAACCCGCCCGATCCCACAACCCCGAAAGGACCCCCGCGATCTTTTCGGTCTCGACCGGAAGCTTTCGTCCTGCGTTGGTCAAAAATGCCTTGCCCATCTCAAAGAGATGCACATCGTTCACACCGCGACGCTTGTTCAGCGACACGCTGTTTAAAAGCCCCGGCAGAAGCAGAGGTCTCAAATGCGCCTGCTCGCTCGACATGGGGTTGTGCAGTGCGACCAGCTCGTCTTTCTCACCGGTCTCAAAGTTCAGCTTCGCCAGATCCAGGGTGTCGCTGAACGGCAATGTCATCGTCTCGTTCAGACCGGCGGCACGTAACGTCTTGTCGATCACACCGCGCAACTGCTGTGTACGTGAAAGACCGCCGAGACGCTCACGTCCTCCCGGAAGCGTCGGGGGCACATTCTCCATGCCCCACAACCGAATGACCTCTTCGACCAGATCGATCTCACGCTCGAGATCGGGCCTGAAGGTCGGTACGGTGACCGAAAGGGTCGTTTGCATATCATCGGTAAACGTCACCGCGCATCCGAGTCTCTCGAGATACTCTTTCGCGGTGTCGAGCGGGATGTCGTCACCCGCAATGCGATCGAGCACCTCGCTTCGAAGTGTCAATGCACGCTCGGTGATCGGCTCTGGATAGATGTCGATCACTCCGGGAGCGACCGTCCCGCCTCCGACGAGTGCCATCAGCGCCGCGGCGCGATCGAGTGCGCTGACCGACCCACTCGGGTCGACACCGCGCTCGAAGCGCAGTGAGCTTTCGCTGATCAATTGCATAGAACGGCTCGTACGACTCACGTTGGCCGGATCGAAGATGGCGGATTCAAGTAGTATATCGACCGTATCATCTTCGACCTCGGTCTTCATGCCACCCATGACCCCTGCGAGCGCGATCGGCCCGCTCGGGTCGGTGATGAGCAGGTTCTCGGTCGTCAGCTTTCGCTCGATCTCGTCAAGGGTGACCATTATCTCGCCTGCTTTTGCGCGTCGCACGATGATCTTCGCACGTCCGCTCTCATCTTTGGCGAGGCGATCCAGATCGAATGCATGCAACGGTTGCCCCATCTCGATCATGATGAAGTTGGTGACGTCGACGATGTTGTTGATGCTGCGTATACCGGCGGAGTTGACGCGCTCGACCAGCCAAGCCGGACTCTCGCCCACGATGATGTTGCGGATCACGCGCGCCGTGTAGCGCGGGCAGAGGTTCGGCTCATCGACGACGACCGTGGCGAGCGTATCGATCGCATCGCCCTGCTCGACCAGTTCGACTTCGGGGACGAGCACACCGGTGGGTGTGCATTCGAATACCGCGCCGACCTCTCGCGCGATACCGACCATGCTCAGACAGTCCCCCCGGTTAGGAGTGATCTCTAACTCGATGATCGTGTCACCCGCGTCGAACCAGTCCTTGAACGCGGTCCCGATCGGTGCGCTCTCATCAAGGACGAGGATACCTTGGTGGTCATCGCCCAGCCCCAGCTCACGCGCACTGCAGTTCATGCCGAAACTCTCGACTCCGCGCAGCTTCGATTTCTTTATCAGGAATCCTTTTCCATCCTCGGTGGGGAGCACCGTACCGATCGTGGCGACCGGCACCTTGTCTCCCGCCTCGAAGTTCTGGGCCCCGCAGACGATCTGGAGCAAGCCGCTTTCCTCACCGGTATCGACGTGCGTCACCCACAGATGATCGCTGTCGGGATGGTGCTCTTTGCTCTTGATCTGACCGATGGTGACACCGTCGGGGATCTGCCCACTCGTCTCGACCCCTTCGACCGCGGTCCCGGTCATATCCAACCGTTCGGTCAACTCGGCGATACTCATCTCGTCAAGTGCACCGTCGGGTAATAATCCTTCTAACCAATCAAGCGAAACCCGCATGATGAACGTCCTCTCTAGAATTGCCGCAGAAAACGCATGTCACCTTCGATGAGCATGCGGATGTCGGGAATGTCATAGCGAAGCAGCGCGATACGCTCGACTCCCATACCGAATGCGAACCCGGTATAGACCTCCGGGTCGATATCGACCGCTTCGAACACGTTAGGATCGACCATACCGCAACCGAGTATCTCGACCCAACCGACTCCACTGCAAAATCGACAGGTGGCACCATCGACCTGACCAGTGCCATCGCAGATACCACAGCTGATATCGACCTCGGCGCTCGGCTCGGTGAATGGGAAGAAATGCGGACGGAACCTCGTACGACGCTGCGGTCCGAAGATCTCACGTACGAAATGATCGAGTGTGCCTTTCAGATCGGCGAACGAGATACCCTTGTCGACCACGAGTCCTTCGATCTGGGTGAACTGCGGAAGATGTGTCGGATCGGCGATGTCGCGCCGATAGACCTTTCCGGGAGCCAGGATATAGATCGGAGGCTTCTGCTCCTGCATGGCGCGTACCTGTACGGGCGAAGTGTGCGTACGCATCAGCACCTCACTCGGCTCCGGTCCCTCGAAGTCCTCACCGCTCATATCGTGGACGTAGAACGTGTCGCTGGCACTGCGCGCCGGATGCTGCGGTGTATGGTTGAGCGCATCGAAGTTGAAAAATGTGAGCTCGACCTCGGGGCCTTCGGCGACCCGATAGCCGAGTCCGATGAACACATCGATGATCTCGTCGCGTATACGACTGATCAGATGCTGCGACCCGATGGGATGTGCGCGACCGGGAAGCGATATATCGAGCGTGCCCTCCCCGATGCGTTTCTCGAGATCAGCATGGGATAACTCGGCTTTGCGCTCTTCGATCCATTGTTCGAGTGAGCGGCGCACTTCATTGGCCTGCGCACCGACGACCGGTCGTATATCGCTTTCGAGCGAGCCCAGATTGCGCATGAACGCGATGAAGGGGCTCTTCTTGCCGAGCACCTCGACGCGCAGTGCGTCAAGTTCAGCGAGATTCGAGAGCTCTGAGAGCGATTCTCTCACTTTGTGAGCCTGCTCGATAAAGGGGACCATCACCTCCGTGATGTGGTCGATAACGGCTTGATCGGTGATTCCCGCGTCAGCGAGACGGGCGGCTATGCCCGATTCGATCGCTGCCGGGTCTTGTCCTTTTAATGTGCTCATAGCGTTACTTTCCTTTACTCGACATAGTATTTTCAGTGTACTACAACCTCCGAAATACGGAGGTGCGAGCTTGAAGTCGGAATCGATGGATTTAATGGGGTACAGGTTTGTGTATTGGTCTACAATAAGAGCGGAAAACAACCGTTTTCTCGCAGATCATGCGTCAGCCAACCATATGATGGGAGCATTCATGGATACTGAACGGACACTCGAACTGAACGCCGCGCAAAAAGAGGCGACCGCTTCGACCACTGCCGAGAACGCACGCTTTTTCTCGCTCCTTGATTTTTGCGATCTGCGCGAGTTGGAGAATGCGACCAAAGGGCTGATCGCCGCACCCGATTCACTGGTCATTTCCGATAGCGAAGGCAAAGTCGTCTGGAGTCAGGAGGCTTACTCGTTCCTTGGCGATGGCATCGGCGTCCTGACCGAAGAGCGCGTTCCTTCTTCGGTGAACCCCAGCCTTTGGAAGAACGCTCAACTCAACCATTTCTACGGGCTTTTCGAGGTCACCGACGGGATCTATCAGGTACGCGGATATGATATCTCCAACATCACCTTCATCAGAGGAGAGGTCGGCTGGATCGTCTTCGATCCGCTCGTCAGTATCGAGTGCGCACGAGCGGCCTATGACCTGGTGACCGAACATCTGGGGCATCGCCCGATATCGGCGGTGATATACAGCCATACTCACGTCGACCACTACGGCGGAGTCGAGGGCATCATCTCTGCCGATGATGACGTACCGATCATTGCTCCGGAGCATTTCGTCGAATTCGCGATCACCGAGAATCTATTCGCGGGTATCGCGATGGGGCGTCGCTCCAGCTACCAATACGGCAATTTCCTGACGCCGGATGAAAAGGGAAGTCTCAGTCTAGGGATCGGTATATCTACTTCGAGGGGAACATCCTCGTTCCTCCCGCCGACCGACTACATCAAGACGACCGGTGAGAAGCGCACCATCGACGGGGTCATCATGGAGTTCCAGATGACGCCGGGTACTGAAGCGCCCGCCGAGATGAATACCTACTTCCCGCAAAAGAAGGCATTGTGGGTCGCGGAGAACTGCAGCGCGACCATGCACAACATTTTCACCCTGCGCGGTGCGCAGGTGCGCGATGCATACGCATGGGCAAAATACCTTATGGAAACGCTCGACCTCTACCCTGATGCACAGATCGCCTTCACCGCGCACAACTGGCCCCACTGGGGTGTGGACGATGTGCGTGAATACCTGCTCAATACCGCGACGATCAACAAATTCATTCACGACCAGACGATGATGTTCATCAATCAAGGGTTCACCGCCAATGAGATATCCCATATGATCGAGCTACCCGATGCGCTTGAGAAGATCTGGTACACCCGTCAGTATTATGGTACGCTCTCGCACAATTCGCGAGCCATTTACCAGAAACATATGGGGTTCTATGATGCGAACCCGGTCAACCTCAATCCTTTGACACCACAATGGGAAGCGCTGAAGTTCGTCGAGTATCTGGGCGATCCGGCAGAAGTTCTGGCTAAAGCACAGACCGATTTCAACAAGGGACAGTATCAATGGGTCGCACGGGTGACCAACCTATTGGTGTTCGCCGATCCGAAAAACGTCGAAGCACGCTTGTTGTGTGCAGATGCACTTGAGCAGCTCGGGTATCAATCTGAATCCGGTCCGTGGCGCTGCTGTTATCTGACCGGTGCTCTCGAGCTGAGACACGGCGTCAACGCCGACCGAGGCCTCCTCGTCGGAGGAGCGAAGTCCTCTCTGAAGTATCTCGACGCCGAGATGCTTTTTGACTACCTCGGCATTTTGATCGACGCGAACGCCGCACAAGATACCGATCTTGTCGTAAACATCAACTTCGTGGATCCTGCTGGCGCAAAGACCGAGCAATGGACACTGTATCTGCGCCATGGTGTGGTGCTTTATGAGAAGGGTCATGCAAAGGAAGCGGACGCGACACTGACCATGCCTCGGCAAGCGTTCTTGCAGCTCTTCTCCAAAGAAGCACTCGCGAATGTGCGTGGCATACAGATAGAGGGGGACGCTGACATCCTGACGAGACTGACCGAGCATCTCGTGGAGTTCGACCCGTTCTTCAATATCGTCGAGCCGTAAGAGTTGGTGGGACAGGGGGTCGGTTCCTTTTGTCACACGAAATGAAGCGCCCGTCTGGGCGCTTCTGTTCACGCGAGAAAAGTGTAACGAAAGGAACCGACCCTCTGTCCCAGTGGGACCCCGCTGTTTCGTTATGCTTGTGCTTTTTTGATCGCGCGTGCCCAACCTGCCTTGAGCTTTTTGACCTCGTCGCTGCTCATCGTAGGTTTGAACGTCTTATTATTGCTGTCGGTGATATCACAGAGCTGTCTCTGATCGGTCCAAAAACCGGTCGAGATGCCGGCGCAATACGCCGCGCCGAGTGCCGTCGCCTCGATCATCTGCGGTCGTATCACATCGACACCGAGCAGATCCGCTTGGAATTGCATGAGGAAATCGCTCTGGCTCACTCCCCCATCGACACGCAACTCAGTGATGTCGGAACCCGCGTCCTTCTCCATCGCTTCCAAAACGTCGCTCACCTGGAACGCGATACTCTCGAGCGCCGCGCGCGCGATATGCTCACGCGTCGCCCCTTGAGTCAGCCCGGTCAGTATGCCGCGCGCGTTGGAATCCCAGTAGGGCGCACCCAGACCATTGAATGCCGGGACCATATGGACCCCGTGCGAGTCAACGACGCTCTCGGCAAGACCGTTGACTTCCGGAACTCTTCTGATGAGCTGTAACCCATCACGCAGCCATTGGAGCGCTGAGCCGGCGCTGTAGACGCTGCCCTCGAGCGCGTAGGTGACGTGGAGTTGATCCTCGCCCTCCTCTTGGTAAGCGAACGCGATCGTCGTGAGCAGTCCCCTATCGGATATGACCGGCTCATGACCGGTATTCATGAGCACGAAACACCCCGTGCCGTAAGTCGCTTTCGCTTGTCCTTTTTCGAAGCAGCATTGCGCGAAGAGCGCCGCTTGCTGATCTCCCAACACGCCTGAGATCGGCACATGCGCCTTACTTCCCAGATTGGTGTCGCCGAATATCTCGAACGAGGATTGGACCTGAGGAAGCATCGAGCGGGGGATATCGAAGATCTCGAGCAGCTCGTCATCCCACTGAAGCGTATGGATATTGAACATCATCGTGCGCGATGCGTTGGTGTAATCGGTCGCATGGACCTCGCCGGCGGTCATCTTCCATATCAACCACGAATCGACGGTGCCAAAAAGGTAGTCACCCGCCTCGGCGCCCGCCCGCGCACCCTCTACGTTATCGAGGATCCACCGCAGCTTGCTTGCGCTGAAATAGGCATCCGGG
>WRDL01000061.1 GCA_009784095.1 Coriobacteriia bacterium
CTAGATCGGCAGTGAGTTCTAAAAGAGGGGTGGCAGAGATGTCGCCCCTCTTTTTGTCTTTCTCTTTTCTGGTGTACTTCTCAATAATTATTGTTTTTCGATAATTTATTATTGACAAACGGATATTGTTGTGCCACGATGAACGTGCTTTGAGCGAGAAGGAGTTTTGATGCGTAAGAATAGTTTCGTGCATTATCTCACCAAGATCTTGATCGACATCATGTTCTATGTCGGTATACTCATCTGTCTGGCGCTGCCCTTCATTATGTCTCGTGCGATGGATTTCTTCGGCTATGACGATTCAGCCACTCTGCTCTTCACGATCGTGCTGCTCGCCTCCGGTCTGTGCACGCTTTTCATCCTTTGGGAGCTCAAGACGATGTTTCGCACCCTTCTCGGTGGTGACCCTTTCATCGCCGCGAACGTCTCGAGTTTTCGAAAGATCGCGGTCGCGTGTTTTCTGATCGCGCTTATCTATGTTGCCAAATCGATCTTTCTGTTCTCCCTGACCTCGGTGGTGTTCATCATCATCTTCTCTCTTGCGGGGTTGGTCTGCTTGACGCTCAAGGATGTGTTCAAGCAAGCCATCGCCTATAAAGAAGAGAATGATTGGACGGTGTAGCTATGGCGATCATCGTCAATCTTGATGTCATGATGGCAAAACGCAAGATCAACTCGCTCGAACTTGCCGAAGCGATCGATATCACCCCCGCGAACCTCTCGATACTCAAGACCGGAAAGGCACGGGCCATTCGGTTCTCTACCCTGGCCGAGATCTGCCAAGCGCTCGATTGCCAACCGGGCGACCTACTGGAATACGTCAAGGAGTGAATATGGATCCAACCCCAACTCCGTGGTCGGTGCCTGCCGACCCATCCGATGCTGCACCGAGCTCCTCACGACCTCCGCTCGAGTTCGACTCTCACGATCTCGCGTTCGTCGCAGCGATGCTGGTCTGCGGATTTTTGTTCTTTAATCTCATCGTAGATGCGTTTCATCCTACGGCAGGGATCTCATTGTTCGCAGTGACGATCTTCGCCCTCACCTTCATCTATCTGAACAGATCAGGTTTCAAGCAGAGTACAAGAAGTTCGATCGTACTCGTGCTGGCGGCGGTCTCTGCCATACAGTTCCTGATCTTCGATTACACCCTTGTCAGCTTTCTCAATTTTATCTTTCTGGCAATGCTCTTCGTCTATTGGGTCATGACGGTGACCGATCGCTCGATCACTGGTGCGCTCTCGATCTTTTTTGCGGGCGATGTCGTCGCGCAGGGACTTGTTGTTCCGTTCCGCAACTTTGGGACCGGTATCACCGCACTCTCGCGCGTTCCCAAGAAAGGCAATGTCCAAAGAATTCTGTTGGGAGTGTTGGGCATCGTGCTCTTCCTTCCACTTCTAGTTGCCGTCGTATCTCTTCTTATGTCTGCGGATCTCGCGTTCGAGACCTTCTTGACCGGCGTCTTTGATTCGGTCCATGCGCGCGCTTTCACTCCCTATCTGTGGCAATTCATTCTCGGCATACCGGTCGCACTCTATCTCTTCGGACTGATATTCGGCAACATCAAACAACGCTATACGGACACGATCACCACCGAGTCGATGACGCACGGCGCGCAGATGATCCGGATCGCGCCTCCAACGATGATAGTGAGCGCGCTGGTCGCCTTCTGTCTGATCTATCTGTTGTTCTTCATCATCCAGGCTGGATATCTCTTCTCGGCGTTCGACAATGTGCTCCCCGGCGCCTACACCTATGCGGAGTACGCGCGTCGCGGTTTCTTCGAACTGTGCGCGGTCGCCGGTATCAATCTGCTCGTACTCGCGATCGCCCACCTGTTGACTGCGCGCAAATCCGATGATATACCTCATGGCCTGCGCGTCACCACCATCATCATCTCGATATTCACCCTTTTATTGATCGTGACCGCGCTGAGCAAGATGGTGATGTATATCGACAGCTACGGGCTGACGCAGTTGCGCGTCTATACGAGTTGGTTCATGATCCTGCTCGTTTTGATCTTTTCGACCATTCTGATCCGGCAGTTCAGATCGTTCAACGGTTCGCGCGTCGTCATCGTGGGGTTCGTCGTTCTATTCTTGGTCCTGGCATACGGCAATATCGACGGGGTCATCGCGCGCTATAACATCGATAAATACGAAGCTGAGAAAGCTCGAGGGATAGACGCAACTCTCGATATCAATACGCTTATAGACCTCTCTGACGCGGCTATCCCTCATCTCTATGAGCTCAGTCAGCGATTAGAACTCGATGATCCGAAGCAGGCCGATCTGAACAGTCAGATCGAAGAGCTGATCTTGGAGAAGTTCGATTGCGACGATCCGGATCGTGTGACGTTTCGCTCATACAACTACCAGCGTAGCCGCGCTGAGCAGATCAGGAAAACTCTGGATATCAAGCGCTAGAGGATCGAGTGATCAATAGGCGTGATCGTTCTTCATGGTGCGGTCTTTCGCGCGCTTGTCCTCGACGTTCTGTTTATAGTGCCACTCATCATCAGCCTGATGCATCTCAAGCAAGGTCTTCAGCGATTCTTGCAGGTAGGACATCTCTTTTTGGATATCGTGATAGTCGATGATAAGCATGACGACGATCGCTCCGAGGACCGCTGAGAGCACCGCGGTGAGCGGGGTCGCGATCCATCCGATCGAGAACGTGCCGATCCTATCGGGAATGAACGTGGAGAGACTGAGGAACACGATGCAGGCAATGAGCGCGAAAACGAGGAATTTGTTCAGTTTCTTGAGCCGTCCCGGTGTGCTCGGCATAAAGCTCGCAAGATCCTTTTGAGCCTCATGTTCTTCGTCGTTGTGCGCAATGCTTTCTGCCATGGCTACTCCCTTGTACTCCCATAAACGCAGGTACCTAGATCGCCCGAATACCTCTATCGCAGATCAGCGAGAATGCAGCCCAGTTGGACGTCGATCTCTTCACGCTCCGGCAGGTCGAGAACGGACCCATCGGCCAACATGCGCTCCTGCAGTCCGGCAAGGTTTCCAAAACGATAACGCTTCTCAGGCAACGCGAGCGTCTCAGGCAAGATGATCTCATCTTGGTCGAAGCGATTCATGACGAGTATCTGATCGGCCAGCCCCAACTCCTCTGCCAGCATCGAGATGGTCTGAGCGGTCTCGAGGCTGCGCAGCGACGGCTCGCTCACCACGACCAGGTGATCGACATGCGCGACGGTGCCTCTTCCCAGATGCTCCACACCCGCCTCAAGATCGACCAGCACGTAGCCATCTTCGTCATAGATAAGATGCGCAAGCATCGCCTTGAGCAGAGCGTTCGCTTCACAAGCGCATCCGCCACCGGCCGATGCGATGCTTCCCATGACGAGAAGTTTCTTGCTGCCACGCTGCGTCGCACCCTCCACGAGCAGACCGTCCGATTCCGGAAGCGTGACGGCAAGAGAGCCGGATAGATCGCTCACATCGGGATCGAGCTTGATGATCCCTGAGCCCACGTAGGGTCCGAACAGGTCTTTTCGCTGTACCAAAGCAACCGGGAGTTCCTCCGGCTTAAGGCCGGAGGCGACTCCCAGTGACAGGGCCGTATCAGCATCGACGAGCCACACGTTGTGACCGGCTCGCACGAGATAATCAGCCATCCATGCGGCGATGGTCGTCTTGCCAACACCGCCCTTACCTGCAAATGCAAGTTTCATTTCGTGAAACTAGATACCTAATTTGGCACGACGCACATCGATAACAGCTTCGATCTTCTCCGCAGCCGCTACCGGATCAGGCTCAACGATAAATGAAGCGCCGACCACGTCGTTGAGCCCACTGGTCGCTACCTCGGTGACCAGCGCACTTCCCGTAATGTTGGGCACGACTCCCAGATGGACCGGAACACCGCTCGCGACCGCATAGAGTCCGATCGCCGCGGCCTTTTCCGAATACCACTCAGGCGCGCTTGCTGCGACCGGAAGGTCGGAGATGTCGACTCCGAGCGCGTTTGCCAGCGCCGCGCACAGCGAAAGGATGCGTGAGTTGTCCACGCAGCTGCCCACATGCAGGACCGGCGGGATACCGAGCGACTCGCAGACCGCACGCAACCCCGGCGCCGCATACTGCGCCGCCTCAGGAACAAGCAGTCCCGCTTTTCCGACCGCGTTGGTCACGCACCCGGTGACAAGTACCAGCATTCCCTTCGCTATCAGCTCTTTGACGATAGCGACGTTGGATGAATCGTGCTGAACACGCGGATTGTTGCATCCGACGACGCCGACCGCGCCTTTGATCGCGCCAGATTTGATCGCGTCAAGCAGCGGCTCGGGGGTGCCACCCAGTGCGCCGAGAATCGCTTCATTGGAAAACCCGGTCATGATCGAGACCGGCTCGCCGGGGATCTCGACACGATTCGGATCACGCTTCGTGAATGCCTCGATCGCCATCTCGACGATCTCACGGCAGACCGCCTGCGCGTTAGCCGGGGTGACCTCTTTGTGTATCTCGCCGGGAAAACGTCCCTTCGGTGAGGTCGAGATGAACTGAGTCTGATAGCACGATGCAATATGGACCAGTGAAGGCATGATGCATTGGTAGTCGACGACGATCGCCTCGACCGCGCCGGTGATGAGCGCAAGTTCGGTCATCAAGTGATTGCCCGCCATCGGGATCCCTTGGCGCATCATCAGCTCGTTGCCGGTGCAGCAAAGACCGACCACGTTGATACCACCACTGGCACCGACACTTTTTGCGCGCTCGACAAGCTCCGGCTCACGTGCCGCGGCAAGTACCATCTCGGAGACGACCGGGTTGTGCCCGTGCACCATGATGTTGACGCAGTCCGCTTTGAGTACCGCCAGATCGACCTGCGAAGTGATCGGTGAAGGAGTACCGAAGATCGCATCGGAGAGCTCCGTGCCGATCATCGATCCGCCCCATCCATCGGCAAGAGCACAACGCGCTGCTTGGATCAGGAGGCTGACCGGGTCGTTATCGCAACCCATGTGCGTGCGATGCATCATCTCGACGACCTCACGGTCGATACCGCGCGGCATCATCTTGAGTGAGTTCCAGAGGTCCTGACGTGCTTGAGGAGCACGCTCGGCAAAGGTCAGATGATCGAGTTTCGAACCGAACTGCTCATAACAGCGCTCTGCGACTTCTTTGGCGACCTTGGTGACATCACCGGTGTTGGCGTCATGTACACCCAACTCTTTTGCGACCGCACGCAGCTTCGCCTCGTCTTTAATGGCGTAACCGGGTGCGTTGCCATCGGCGATCGCTGACAGCGTGTTGATTAAATCGCGACCATGGTCACTGTGGCTGGAGGATCCGCCTGCCACGAATCGCGCAAAATTGCGCGCTACGATCGTATCCTCGTTGGCGCCACATACGCCTTTTTTCATCTTGGAGTTCGGATTCGCATTGATGCGACAAGGTCCCATCATGCAATTGCGGCAAGTCGTTCCCAGCTCGCAGAAGGTACAGTGCGGGGTCTGGGTCTCATAGCGGTCCCAGACCGTTTCGATCCCCTCCCGCTCTGCTTTTGCGAGAATGGCCCGCGCATCCTCCCATATCGATTTTTGATCAATTGTTTTCTCTTGACTCATAACCTGACCTCCTAATAGTTAACGATCATGAATGAGACGATGAAGTGGACATCGCTGTGCCCTTCATACTCAAAATTATAGCATCGGATATGAGGATTCTGAGGTGAGTTGTTGGTGAGTTCGTGCTGAGCCCGCGAGTGGGCAGAGTTCGGTTATACTTTTGTTGTAGATCGCAGTGAAAGGAAGGAACCGAGCATGCCGGACCGTGATATACCGCTTCAACCCGAAGAGCCACGTCCCATACCTCGTGAAGAGGCGCTTGATAATGAACAGACCGCATGGATCGATCCGACCGATCCTGATGATGAGGTGATCGGTGGTCGCCGCACGTACGAGCGACCCACCTATCAGCGACCGACAAATCAACAGCCAACGTATACCACCTACTCGATACCTGGACGAAGAGGATCCCTGCGCGGATGCCAGTTGGTACTCATTGCTATGCTTCTGCTCTTTTTGTTGAGTTGCTGTGCGTGCAACTCGATGACCAATCTCTTTACCCCAGCAACGACCGGTTCCGGTCTCTATGATTACGGCTACGACCTGGGGTATTAATCCGAATTCTACTTTTTCGTGATAACGTCATCTAACTTGCGGCCGCGAGCCGCATGACGGTCCGCACCGGAAGCGCCGGCTTTGCCATCTGATTGAAATCACATACAAAGTGCAGATCCTTATGCGGATAGGAGAATGCCGCGCATGCCGTCGATCCCGCATGCCCGATCAGCGCACCCTTGCCCATGAACGACGTCGCAAGCCCATCGAGCGGGATCTGCATGTGCCCACCCCCATAGCGCAAAGGTCCCATGCTCGCTTGGAGTTTTCGATAGATCGCGAGCTCGGTAAGCATCTCTCGAGGAAAGAACGTGCCTTCCCAGAACGCTTTGAGCAGTTGCATCGTCTCGCGCGCGGTCGAAACACAGGCACCTCCCGCTTGGAAGGACCGGATCACTTGGGGACGATGCAGAAGTTCGTCCCTATAGTAGATGCGCGGAATGGGGTCATCGTCAAAAGCAGGAAGATAGGTGCTTACAAGACCCAAAGGGTCGAAGAGGAGCTCCTTATATACAAGGGCAAGTGGCGTCCCGGTCAGTCTCTCGATGATCTTGCCCAACAGATCGAAGTTGAAATCAGAATAATAGGCACGCCGTGGATCTCCCGGAGCAAAGTGAGGGCTCAGTTTCTTCATCCGTTCGAGTTTCTGCTCGAACGATAGTGAGAAGTCACCCTGGATCGCTTCCTTTTTCGCCCCACCTTCCTCGTAGATATCGCCCAGCCCGCTGTTCTGGAAGAGCAAGTGACTCACGATGAGCTGATGTGAATAGTCGATCCCTTTGAATACATGGAGCCCGTCCAATTGGATCGCGTCGAAATACCTATCGAGCGGATCATCGAGCGACAATCTACCCTGCGCGCAGAGCTGGAGTAGACAAGAGGCGGTGTACATCTTACCGATACTGGCCGTAAAGATCGGGGAGTCGGCATCGATGTTGCCGTAGCCGAACTGTTCACGATACTCTCCGGATGTATTCTCGACGAGCAATACCGCTCCGTGGATCGATCTCGTGTCGGTCGCTTTCTCGAAGACTCTCGCCATTGCTGAAGTGTTGTAGGTCATGGGTGGCTCTTTTTTCGATCGAAGTTGGCAGACGATCTTTTACTCCACCTTCGCGGAGCACCTTGCACTATAGCATAGGAGTATCATCTCCTTTTGTATGGTATGCGTCACATTCACAGCATTTAGCATGCCTCGGACACGTATAGGTACAGGGGCATTTAATGGATTCATTGAATTCGCAGGACATGTGGTGCTCCTCTGGCTCGTCGTTGTGTTACAAAGACGCATTCAGCTCAACATCGACCAATTCCCGATGTACCAGTAAATATGATACGCTTACTGCCTAATTGCTATCTACTTCAAGTGGAGGAGAGGTATTCACCCGGTCCTGGTGCGTGTCCGTGCCAAGGTTCAGGCGGACCATAAACTCAGCTGAAAGGTCTTCCCGCTCGATATGCTCGTGCTCCCTATTGGTTCTTTCGCATCTTGATCATCGTGTCGGATGAAATAGCACCAACGAGATAGCCCGAGAACTGGCATAATGCAGACGATGGGGAGAGAATGAATGCATGAAGATAATTCGTTTACTCGAAACAGTGACCTTGCTTTTGAATCGAAGAACGGTCACGGCAAAGGAACTCGCCGATCGCTTCGGTGTTTCAACGCGAACTATCTATCGTGATATCGAGGTGTTATCCTCTGCGGGAGTTCCCGTCTATACCAGTAAGGGTAGCGGTGGTGGCATATCGCTGTTAGAGGACTATACCTTGAACAAGACAATGCTCTCGAAAAATGAGAGTGAAGCTCTGCTTATGGCAATCAAAGCAATGGAAGTAACCAGCTATCCTGAAGCCGATGCCATTCTTGATAAACTCGGTTCGATCTTCAATAACAACGAAGCGAACGATTGGATCGAGGTGAACTATGAAGGTTGGAACTCTCGGGCAAATGAGCAAGACAGGCTCAGTAAGCTAAGAGACGCGATAATCAAGAAGAATATCGTCAGCTTCGACTACATCAACGCGAGTGGAGAGAGAAGCGAGCGCTTAGCTGAACCTGAAAAGTTGATCTTCGATGGTGGGATCTGGTATTTGATAGCATATTGCTTGAAGAGGAACACTCATCGTATGTTCCGCCTTTCGAGAATAAAGAACGTCGAAATAACTGGGCGGACTTTTACGAAACGCGAGATGCCTGAATACAAAGGACAGACCGATTCGCGCGCTCCTCGAGTTGTCTTGAGACTACGTTGTGATGAAGAGGTCTTAAGCAGGCTGTATGACACATTTGATGATGAATGCATCAGTAGGAATGATGACGGTAGTTACGAGTTGCTCACCACCATTCCCGAAGATGAGTGGACGTACGGATACATACTGTCGCTTGGACCCCATGCCGAGGTGCTCGAACCTGAGCATATCCGTGAGGCCATAAAAGCACGCGCCACGAAGATAGTCGATACTTACTGATTTCCCTAATATGACATACAGCTGTCACGGTAGTTCAGTACGATGACCTCATAGTAAAAAACCAGGTAGGAGGTCTATCGTGCAACATAAAGCTCTCGTGATCATAGATATTCAAAACGATATAA
>WRDL01000062.1 GCA_009784095.1 Coriobacteriia bacterium
CTACGTGGGCATCGGCGCCGTTCCCGGCATGCCGGTCCAGATGCTGCCGACCGGCACCTACATGGTGCTTGACCCCTCGGCTGCGACCGAGATCGACTCATCGCTCTTTGACGGCTTTGTCCCCGAGAATCCAGGTGGAGATGTTAACAAAAGCGCATTAATCGCATTGATTGCCGAAGCTGAGGGAATTGATGAGTCTGACTATACTGAAACCTCAATTGAGGTTCTGATGCTTGCGCTGGTCGCAGCAAAAGCGGTCAACAACAATCCAGCTGCATCACAGATCCAAGTGGATATTGTGTCTGCAGCCCTCAGAGAGGCGCTAGACAACCTCACTCCGGTCACCCCGGATGAGCCGGTCGAGATCGAGCCAGGCAAATCCTACAAGATGGATATCATCACGACCACCTCAGATAATAGTGGCACGATCTCAGGACTGCTTGAGCCTTGTTATTATGCAAAAGCAGATGTTGAGATGAAGACGAGTACCGCTGCAACGGTGACCTTCTATCACGCATACTCTCCTGAGGTAATGCCCGATATCGTCGCATACCCTGAGGATGTCTATGGTTATCAATACGACACTGAACAGGCGCAGAACCAAACTGACGCGAAAGCGAACATGGTCGATGCGATCCGCGAGAATCTTAACGCTGACAAATCCGTCAAGCGCATCACCGTCGAGTGGCCTGACATCAATAAACCACTTTTTGTCACGATCAGCTACGTTCCCGGTATGCCTGGATCTCTTCTGCCCGCGCCGACCTTCATGGTACTTAAACCGGCAACAGCGGTCGAGTCGAGCGAGCCGATCTTCACTGGCTTTGAGGGAGACACTGAGCCGCCGATCGTCGTACCTGTCAACAAAGAGCTGCTCAAGGCAACGATCGACCTTGCTAAACTGGTAAAAGGATCCGACTATACCACTGCCTCATATAACACTATGGCGATCGCACTGAGCACCGCTGAAGCGGTATATGCCGACAAGAACGCTACGCAGGCGCAGGTCGATGCCGCGCGCACCACGTTACAGAACGCATACAACGCGTTGGCGCCTGCGACCGGTGTGAAGATGGAGGTTGGAAAGACCTATCTGGTCGATATCTATCCCGCGATGAGCGACGGATCTGGTGCACCATCCGACAGACTGACCGGTCTGTACGACCAAAAAGCCATAGTCGAAGTCAAAACGAATGGAAGCGTTGTGACGTTCTTCCACTCGAAATCACCGATGGTCGACAATCCCGGTGGGACCCCGCTCCCGGCTCCGCCAAGCTCGGTCTACGGGTATCGATATGACACTTCACAAAGTTCGACCGCGGCGGCGGCCAAGCTCAGTATGGCAAAAGCTCCGGTTGAAGAACTCAATGCGACCAAGACGGTCAAACGCATTTCGGTTCCGTGGCCGAACACCAATAAACCTCTCTTTGTCACCATAGGGTTTGTGCCTGGGATGCCTGAACAACTCCTTCCGGCCCCAACTTTTATGGTGCTTAAGCCGGCAACAGCCCAGATCATGACGGCGAATACCGATCTGAATCAGAAGTTCGGGTTCACAAAAACCGTCACCGTTGACGTCAAAAAACAGACGGTCAACAAATCCGATCTGCAAGCTTTGGTCGATCGTGCCTCACAGGTGGATCAATCGAAGTACACTCCGGCTTCGATCCAGGCACTGAACAGCGCGCTGGCTGTTGCGCGCAAAGTGCTTGCTAATGCATCCGCGACTCAGGCTCAAGTCAATGAAGCCTACGTCGCGCTCAAGAATGCCTACGACGGACTTGTTCTGCTGACCGAGAATCCTGACGGTCGCTATACCGTACGCGTCGATTTCTGGCATGCGACGATGGATCAGGAATCGATGGCGAACAACTCGCTGAACAAGACGGCGATCGTTGACATCAACAACGGCAATATGACGATGTCGATCTCGACCACGCCGATCCGCGTGGGTAGTCTGGTCACCGCACTGCAGACCCTCACGATCAACGGGGGGACCGCGAGCGTGATCGCCAGCAACATCACCATATCGGGTGCGAGCTATCCGAGTGCGTTCAGCTTCCCGCTTCCGGATAAGAGCGCGACCTATCCGGCGAGCTTTACCATGAGACCGGTGATCGAGGTCATGGGTGCCGGCGCGATGCCTGGTCGTCTGCTCGTTAACTGGGCCACCCTCACACCTGCTGATGGCGCTGCTCTCTCGTCGAACACGGGAATCGTCGATGTTGAGAAGGATCTGACCAATGTCGAGCGTACCGCCAAGAAGACCGACGAGAAAGCAAAGAAGCCGGTCATGGCGACCGCCTCGATCTCGGATGAAGAAAATGACGCGGCAGGTACCGGTGGTATCGCTGAGACGCTCGGCTCTCTTGCGGAGAACATTGCGGGGAAAGCCGCGCAGATCCCCTGGTATGGATGGACCGCGATAACTCTTGGTACACTAGGAGCCTGTGCGGTCGCAATCAACCTGTATCAAGCAAGGATCGCACTGAAAGGGAAGGGTCTGCATGAGATCGACGAAATCTAAAATTGCGATAACACTTGGAATAGTATTACTACTGATGGGGGCGCTCTTTGCCCCCGTCGGTGTCGCCGGAGCCGCTGAGGAGCAGGCTCTTCAAGCGATACCGTCCTATGTCAATCCACTCACCGGCGTGATCGAGGACCAGGGTAACAATCCCGGTCTGGGTCAGGGCATGGTCGAGAATCTGATCATGAAGACCCCGACGAC
This sequence comes from Coriobacteriia bacterium, assembly GCA_009784095.1. Classification (GTDB taxonomy): domain Bacteria; phylum Actinomycetota; class Coriobacteriia; order WRKU01; family WRKU01; genus WRDL01. The sequence goes on from WRDL01000062.1 coordinate 2,732, forward strand.
TCTGCTCATCGATGCGGAAGGTACGACGTTCATCACCTTCAGGGTCGGCCTCGTTGCCGAGTCGCAAGACTTCATGATCGAGCTTCTTGACGCGAACGGTACGGTCGAGAAAGCGGTCCCGTTCAACATCGTAGCCGAGCAACCCGATGAGAATACTCAGGATCTGCAGATCTCAGTCCCCGGCGTCGACAGCATTCTGCGCGTCAGCCTGGTCTCGATCCCTATGGGTCGCGAGGTCGTCGGTTTCATCCAGTTCGCGCCTGAAGGCGAGGTAGTCGAGATCCCGACCGTCGAAGTCGAAGAAGAGATCGATGATGAAGCCATCTCGATCCATGAGAACAGCAACAACGATGAGGTCACTGGGGTCGCTGAAGAGGATCGTGGGCAACTGTTGACCTTCCTCGGTATCGCTGGAGGCGTCATTCTCTTTATCGCCGCAGCCGCAGGCGTCTCGATACTTCGCAAAAAGAAGAAACTGTAAGAAAGTACGGGACCAATGCGTCATCGCCTGCTCCAGAGCGTTCTCATTCTCGCGCTGTGCGCACTGGCTTTGATTGCGTCAGGTTGCGTAGACCAATATCCCGAAGGTAAAGACGGTCCCAAGGTCATCACCGGCAATGAGCGGGTGGTCGCGACTTCGCGCGCGGTTGCTGAGATCATGGCGCGTCTCGACGTCGATGTCATCGGAGTGCCGCAGACCGAGCTCGAAGCATCCGATCGTTTTGCCGGTGCCGCCAATATAGGCGCGTCCATGAACCCCGATATGGAGATTATCCGCTCCCTGCAACCCGATTGGGTCTTTACCCCCAAGACGCTCGAGGCATCCTTGTCTCCACGCTTTGAGGCAGCGCGGATCGATGTGGCGTTTCTCAACCTGCGCAGTATCGATCATATGTATGCTTCTATCGGTGAGCTCGGTCCGCTCCTCAAACGCGAGAGCGAAGCCCAAAAACTCATCGCCGAATATGAGATCTTCAAAGCCCAATACCATGAAGAGATCGCTTTCGATGAGCCCCCGCGCGTGTTGATCTTGATGGGTCTACCCGGCTCATATCTGGTCGCGACCGAGAACTCGTATATCGGCTCGCTGGTGGCGATGACCGGTGCGGTCAACGTCTATGATGACGAGACTCAAGAGTTCATCTCCGCTAACACTGAGAATATGCTCTCGCGCCAACCTGACATCATCTTACGCGCCGCGCATGCGTTGCCCGAAGATGTGGTCGACATGTTCGACAAGGAATTCAAGGAGAACGACATCTGGAAGCACTTCGACGCGGTACAAGATGGGCATGTATTCGATCTTCCCTACAGCGAATTTGGAATGAGTGCGACCTTCGACTATCCGCAAGCGCTTGAGACACTGAAGAGCATCTATCAGCAGGTACGCTAGTCACTCCGTGATAGAATACGCACATGGATGAGATAATTCGCGTACAGTCAAACGGACCGCTCAGCGGTGAGATACAAGTCGAAGGGGCTAAGAACTCCGCGCTCAAATTGATGGCGGCCTCTCTGTTGATCCCCGGCGTCACTACGCTCACCAACGTCCCCAACATAGCCGATGTCTACGTGATGAGCGAGGCGTTGACCGCACTCGGTGTGGTGATCGACTCACCGGCTCCGCATACGATCACGCTCGATGCATCGAATTTGACGAGCTATCGCGCTCCTTATGAAGTGGTTGCGAAGATGCGCGCCTCCACTGCGGTGCTCGGTCCTTTGGTGGCTCGATCCGGACACGCTTCAGTCGCACTTCCCGGCGGTTGTAACATCGGGTCTCGCAAGATCGACATGCACATCTCAGGGCTCGAGATACTCGGCGCGACCTGTAAGATCGAGCACGGATATATTGAAGCGCTGACCCCCACAGGGCTTCACGGCATGCCGGTCAGTCTGGTCTTTCCCAGTGTGGGCGCGACCGAGAACCTGATCATGGCCGCGGTCCTCGCTGAGGGCACGACAATCGTGAGCAACGCGGCGCGCGAGCCGGAGATCGCCGATTTGATCGACTTTCTCAACACAGCCGGCGCGCAGATCGAGGGCAAGAACACGACGACGCTGACGATCATCGGGGTCGAGGAGCTCAAGCCGATCGAACATCGCGTCGTCGGTGATCGGATCGAAGCGGGTACGTTCATCGTCGCGGGTTGTATCGCCGGAGGGACGATCACGGTGAGCGGGTTCAATCCTAAGCATCTTGGCATCGTGCTCGACAAGCTCGAACAGACTGGCGCGGTCATCGAGCGGCTCGATCGGGGAGTGAGGGTCACGGCGACCGACACCATCAAGCCGGTCGATATCCAAACACTGCCGTATCCGGGATTTCCGACCGACATGCAAGCACAGATGATGGCATATCTGACTCAAGCGCAGAGCTCATCGATCGTGACCGAAAACGTCTTCGAGAATAGGTTCATGTTCGCCGATGAGATCGGTCGTATGGGAGCCGATATCCGCATCGAAGGTCACTATGCGCTGGTCAGAGGCAACACGCATCTTTCCGGTGCCCCGGTCGTCGCACCGGACCTGCGCGGAGGAGCCGCGCTCGTGCTGGCGGGATTGGCGGCAGACGGAGCTACCGAAGTCAGTAACATCTACCACGTCGATCGCGGGTATGAGAGCTTTTGCGAGAAGCTCCAAAGTGTCGGCGCACGCGTTGAGCGCCTCGATCGCGACGTATAGCGCTTCGCGTGTTCACCTGCTCGACCGCCCATCGCCATGCTCCATTACCTTCAGGCGAGAGATATGCAGATATCGTAACATCTTGCAGGGTTCTTGCCCGACCTGTCCATTGTTTGACATACTGGATAGCAGTCATTTCATCCCTAAGGGTCAGGGTAGGTATGCGAACTATTCGGATTAGATGAGGATATATGGGTCGTCACAGCGCTCGGAATAAGAATAAACCGTCGATAACACAAGCGGTTAATACCGTTCCCGATCGTCTGGTTGACGAAGTCAAAACACGGCGTAGAAAACGTCGCCGCGTTGTGATGGCAGCGCTCATCACGATCAGTGTCCTTCTTGCAGTTGTCGTGACCGGAGGAGCACTTTGGATCGGCTCGATCAGCGATCGTCTCGACATCCTCGATTCTGAAGGTAATCTCGTCAATTTGGATCTGACCAATCGCAAAGCTGAAGAACCCTATTATGTACTGATATTGGGCTACGACAAGGACGAATGGGACTCTTCACGTAGCGATACTATCATGCTCGCACGTGTCGATGAGAAACTCGGCAAGGTCTGGCTCGTGTCTATTCCACGCGATCTCAAAGTGGAGATCCCCGGCAATGGCGAGGACAAGATCAACGCGGCATATAACATCGGAGGACCCGGGCTTACGGTTCGGACCGTCGAGGATCTGACCGGGTTGCCGATCCACTACTATATCGGATTGGAGTTGGATGGCTTCGTTCAGGTCGTCGATGCCATGGGAGGTATCGAGATCGATGTGCCGATGGATATCGATGCGGGAGGCGAGACCTGGGAACAAGCCATCTCGGCCGGACCGCAAGTACTCGACGGCTACCAAGCGCTCTGGTTCGTGCGCACCCGGGAGTTCGAAGAGGGTGATCTCTCTCGGGTCCACAATCAGCAGATCTTCTTAAAGGCGGTTGCTGATCAAGCAAGCGATACCCCGATCACGAGATTGATCAGCCTCGTTAACGCGGCCAGCAACATGGTCGAGACGAATATGAGCCTCACCGAATTGGGACGTATGACCAACCAGCTCCGTTCGATCGGCTCAACCAATATGTATACCGCGACCATCCCGGTCGATTTTGAGGATCCCTACGTCGTGGCGATCGAGCCGGACTTCACCGAACTGATCCGCAAGCTCAACACCGGAGAGCCTATCGGTATCGAAGAGCTGGATGAGGGCGTCGATCAGACGAGCGACGACCACGATTATTTTGAGGGCGGTACGTACAACCCCGTGCCGACCGATGTGAGCATCGACATTCGCAATGGTTCGGATCGCTCCGGGCTTGCTGCGCAGGCTTCGACTCTCCTGCAGTCAGCAGGTTTTGCCATCGGTGAGATCGGCAATGTGCAAAATCCCGGTTCATACACTAAGACCTACGTGGTCTATAAAGATAATCCGGCGAGTGGAAAGCTCGTTGCCTCACACCTCCAGCCGGGCGTGGAAGTGCGCGCCTCCAACGGTGCGTACACGTTCGATGGGGATGTGTTGATCGTGATCGGTTCTGACTGGGACCTCGAGCGCGTCCCGGTATCTCAAAATTAATCCAGATAAGGAGAAACAGGTATGGATTTCGATGTGAAGGATATCGAACTTGCCGATAAAGGCAAGGAGCGGATCGTATGGGCCGAGAAGGATATGCCGGTCCTGACTTCCATTCGTGAACAGTTCGCTCACGACAGACCGTTCGAGGGTCTGCGTGTCGCCGCGTGCATGCATGTGACCACCGAGACCGCCAACTTGATGCGCACATTCGTTGCCGGTGGCGCAGATATCGCACTTTGTGCGAGCAATCCGCTTTCGACTCAAGATGATGTCGCTGCCGCTCTGGTCAAATACTACGATGTGGCGGTCTTTGCGATAAACGACGAGGATACCGATACCTATTTCGCGCATATGGACGCGGTCATTGACCGAAAACCTCACATTACGATGGATGACGGCTGCGATCTGGTCAATAGGATCCACACCTTACACCCCGAACTGCTCGATAACATTCTCGGCGGGACCGAGGAGACGACCACCGGGGTGATCCGTCTGCGTGCGATGGCGACCGATAGCGCACTCAAATATCCGATTGTGGCGGTCAATGACGCAAACACCAAGCACATGTTCGACAACCGCTATGGGACCGGTCAGTCTACCATCGACGGTATCATCCGCGCGACCAACCGACTCATTGCGGGACGTACCGTGGTCATCAGCGGGTACGGCTGGTGCGGCAAGGGTGCTGCGATGCGTGCCGATGGGCTGGGTGCCAATGTGATCGTCTGCGAGGTCGATCCTTTGGCCGCGCTTGAAGCGGTCATGGATGGATTTCGGGTCATGAAAGCGGCCGATGCTGCCAAAGAAGCCGACATCTGGATCACGGTGACCGGAGACATCAACGTCATCGATGAGCCGATGTTCAAGCACCTCAAAGACGGTGCTATCATCTGCAATAGCGGTCATTTCGATGTGGAGATCAATATCCCGTGGTTGCGTGAGCACGCCAGGAGCGCGCGTGTGGTCAAACCGCTCGTCGAGGAGTTCGTCCTCAAGGATGGACGTACGATCTATCTGTTGGCCGATGGGCGCCTCGTCAATCTGGCATGCGCTGAGGGGCATCCCGCCAGTGTCATGGATATGAGCTTTGCCAACCAGGCGCTTGCCGCCGCCTGGGTCGCAGACCAGAATGGGCTCGAGCCGGGAGTGTATGACCAACCGCGAGACATCGACGATAGCATCGCACGCATGAAACTTGATTCGATGGATATCAAGATCGATACTTTGACCCCCGAGCAGGAAAAGTATCTCGCATCGTGGACGGAAGGTACCGCGTAACGTAAAGAGTCAGGAGCGATCAGCTCATTTTATACCATTCACCCCTGACCCTTTTGTCTCATGCTATACTTTTTTCTGCGCAATTTGAAACGGGCCGTTAGCTCAGCTGGCAGAGCAGGGGACTCTTAATCCCAAGGTCGTAGGTTCGATTCCTACACGGCCCACCATTCAAATAATAAGAGAGCGCGAAAAGCGCTTTCTTTGTTGATGCGTATGCGGGCGTGGCGGAATTGGCAGACGCGCTAGGTTTAGGTTCTAGTGGGCAACCCCCGTGGAGGTTCGAGTCCTCTCGCCCGCACCAACATGATAATCCATTATGGGTCCATAGAGGACTCGAACCTGAGAAGGCAAAACAGTCCAGTGGACTGTTTTGGTTCGAGCGAAGCGAGATCTCGTGAATTGGCGAAGCCAAGGC
>WRDL01000063.1 GCA_009784095.1 Coriobacteriia bacterium
TGATACGTGTGCCTTCAGCAATAACACCCCGGATACAACCCGCCAGAGCGAGATCGTCTGACCCGACGAATTCGAGCGCGCTTCCAACTCGTGCACTCTTTCCCGGTCTGACCAAACATTTCCAGAGTTCGGTACGCGGATCGATCGCCTCGATCTGCTCGAGCAAAAGGACCTCGACCGCTCCGTGCGTGTTGGCTTTGCGCATCATGAGCCGAGCAGGCAGCACCCGTGTATCGTTGACGATAAGAAGATCTTCTGGGTTCAGATGATCGATGATCCGTGTGAAGAGGGTATGGTGCGTCTGACCGGTCGCGCGATCGAGCACCAACAGTTTACAGCTGTCACGCGGTGTGACCGGCTCTTGTGCGATACGTTCATCAGGCAGATCGTAGTCGAAATCAGCGGTCAGGTACGGAAGAGACCGGTAGTCTTTTCCGGGGATATAGGAACAGAACTGTCCACCAAAGTTACGTGAAGATGAGAGATCCGGATGCATCGATTCGTTTGTTACCCGTCTAGTCGAACGAGTAGTCCACGCTTTTTGCGCAGGCGTCGACGGTGTTGCTCATCAGCATCGCGCGGGTCATCGGGCCGACCCCGCCGGGAACCGGTGTGATCGCACTTGCGAGCGACTCGACCATGTCATAGTCGACATCTCCGACCAATCCCTCATCGGTCCGATTGATCCCGACGTCGATGATGACCGCACCCTCTTTGACATAGGTCTCATCGACCATCTTAGGTTGACCGATCGCGACCACCAAGATATCGGCTTCACGACACAGCCCCGCAAGATCCTTGGTGCGTGAATGTGCGGTCGTGACCGTCGCGTTCTTCTCAAGCAAGAGCAGTGCCTGAGGTTTTCCCACGATCGTGCTGCGCCCTAAAACGACCGCACGCTTGCCCTCGAGGGCGATATCGTAGTCTTCGAGCAGACGCATGACACCGAGCGGAGTGCAGGCGCGCATCGTGTCTTGCCCGCGCACAAGCCCTCCCATATTTTGAGGGTGGAACCCATCGACGTCTTTGGTCGGTTCGATCCGCTCTATCACCGCTTCCTCATCGAGATGGTCAGGCAGCGGCATCTGAACAAGGATCCCGTGTACCGCCTCGTCGGCGTTCAGCTCGTCTATCAGCGCATTGAGCTCTTCTTGCGAAGTATCGGCCGGTAATCGATGATCGAAGCTCGTGATACCGACCTCTGCGCAGTCGCGCTCCTTCATGGCGACATAACTGTGCGATGCGGGGTCGTCTCCCACCAGGACCACGGCAAGACCGGGGGTGACCCCCCTCTCATTGTGCAAACGCTCGACTCGCTCGGCGACTTGGGTCTTGGTCGCGGCTGCGGTCTTATTCCCATCGATGATCGTTGTCATACCAGCCCGTTTCTCTTACGTGATAATACGTTGGTAGTATATCAGGCGCGCTTTTTGCGCTGCTCGCGCATCTGTCGTGCCTCTTGCTGACTGGGACCGCACCCACAGTAGTTCTGACGATACATACCGATCTCGCGCGAGAGGCGGGTCGCCTCTCTGTATCGATCGCTGAAATCACGTCCCGCATAGACGAGCCCGTATCGCTCGCACAACTCTTCGGCGACTTTCTCGATGAGTGCTTGATTTTGATAGGGGCTCACGGTGAGCGTTGTCGCGAAATGGGTGGATCCTCGCTCGACCGCCCACTTGATAACACGCTCGAAGCGCAGACGATAGCACTGCTCGCAGCGTTGCGGGCTGAGTGAGGTGTCGGCTGTCGCTTGCATCCAAGCTTGTTGCTGGTATTCGAGTTCGATGAACGCTACGTCTTGGGAGATCGCATACGCCGCGCAGGTGGCAAGACGACGCTCGTACTCATCACATGGATGGATATTGGGGTTGAAGTAGACAGCGGTGATGGTATCGAACTCATCACGTAGCAGACGCAGCGGCTCGATCAGGCAGGGACCACAGCACGTATGCAGGGCGAGTGATTCTGGTGTTAAGGTCGGCTCGGTATTCATACCGTTCAGTCTAGCATTCAGGTCGGTATAAAGGCGGAGGAAGACGTCCTTCGGCGAGCACTCCCATAAGTCGTGCCCGTTACAGCGCGCATGCGGCACTACGGTGAGTCACCTAGCATTGCCGCGCGAAGCCCCTGACGGAGCCGTTATGCCGACCTGAATGCCATATGAAAAGGGAGCGATCTATCGCTCCCTTTCTTAGTTGTACACACACTGTTCAGGTTTTGCTGACTGTGTGATACGGTGTGCGCTTACAGTTTGCGCACGTTGCTGGCTTGATCCTTTCCATTGCGACCTTGAGTTATCTCGAACTCGACGGGGCAACCTTCCTCAAGCGTCTTGAAGCCATCGATCTGGATCTCAGTGAAGTGAACGAAAAGATCGTCCCCATCTTCCTGCTCGATGAATCCGTAACCCTTGTCAGGATTGAACCATTTTACTTTACCCTCAGCCATGCAAACCCTGCTTTCTGCTTCCTACTCCTAAGAAGCCAACTCTACGACCGGCAACAATTTCTTTGCTGAGCAGCCGTAATAAACCATGGAGCCAATTTTTCGACTCCGGCAATAAAGTATACACTAATCGGGATACGGTACGCGTTTTTACACACGAACTTCCATCGAAGGGCAATTATGCCTCCGAGCCCTCCTCAAGGTCGAGTCGGTCTTGCCCGGCGTCGGTCTGTGGGTCTGCCAAGCCCAGATGCTCGTAGGTCGCCGCGGTCGCCTGCCGCCCCTGCGGGGTCCGCACGATCAATCCCTGCTGGAGCAGATAGGGCTCATAGACGTCCTCGAGTGTGTCAGGCTCCTCGCCACTCGCGCTCGCCAGCGTGGTCAGTCCCACCGGTCTCCCGCGAAAGGTATCGGTCAGAAGCGTGAGGATCTTGACATCCATCCAGTCAAGTCCGAGATGATCGACCTCGAAGAAGCTGAGCGCCTCATTGGCGAGATCCTCATCGACCCGGTCGATCCCGTTGACCTGCGCATAGTCACGCACGCGCTTGAGAAGGCGATTCGCCAAGCGCGGGGTCCCTCTACTTCGCCGTCCGATCTCCTCGGCAGCCTCAGCGCTGACCTCGAGCCCCAATATCGACGAGCTGCGCATGACGATCTCGCTGAGCTCGGCAGGCTCATAGTAGTCCAGGCGCGCCACCATCCCGAACCGATCACGCAACGGGGAGCTGAGCAGTCCGGTACGCGTCGTGGCGCCGATCAGAGTGAACGGCGGAAGATCGAGCTGTATCGAGCGCGCTGCCGGACCCTTCCCGATGATGATGTCGAGCTTGAAGTCCTCGAGGGCCGGATAGAGTATCTCTTCGACCGCACGGTTGAGTCGGTGGATCTCGTCTATGAACAGGACGTCGTTCGTCTGAAGATTGGTCAGGATCGCCGCAAGATCGCCGGTCCTTTCGATCGCGGGACCGCTGGTCGTTCTGATCGTCACACCTAGTTCGTTCGCCACCACTGACGCAAGCGTGGTCTTACCCAATCCGGGAGGCCCGGCGAACAGCAGGTGGTCGATCGGCTCCTCACGCAACTGAGCGGCTTTTATGAGAACGGAGAGGTTGTCTTTGATACGACGCTGCCCCAGATATTCCTTGAGTGATTGGGGGCGCAGGTTGACCGTCATCTCGCGGTCCTCATCGATCTGGTGCGAATCGACCAGACGCTCACGCATCTCATCGGTCGTCGTCCCATCACTTTGCGGTGCTTCCCACCTCACACTCATGTGACCGCACCTCCCAAACGACGCAGAGCTTCGGCGATGATGGTCGGCGTCTCTTGGGTCAGGTCAGCACCTCTCAGCGCAACTTGGATCTCGGCAGGTGAAAAGCCCATCGCCTCGAGCGCGGCATGTGCGTCGCTGTGCGCTGGGGTAGCCGAAGCGGTCGCGAAAGCGCCCTGCGAGTCAAGCGAGGGAGCGACCTTATCCTTCAGATCGAGCGCGATGCGCTGTGCCGTCTTCTTCCCGACCCCGGGAATACTTGAGAGTAGCGCGATGTCATCGGTCGAGATCGCGCGTGCGAGCATATCGGGATCGAACGACGAGAGCGCGGCAAGCGCCACTTTTGGTCCGACACCGTTGACTTCGAGGAAGAGCTCGAAGAGCTCACGTTGGCGCAGATCGTCGAATCCGTAGAGTGCCACCTCGTTATCGCGAATATACATGAACGTATAGACTGAGACCTCGGCTGATCCGCTCTCAAGTCTCTGACCGACTTGCGGAGCTACATTGATCTGGAAACCGACTCCGTTGACATCAAGGGTGAGTATCGCCCCGTCGAAGGTGACGGCTTGTCCACGTAAGAAACCGATCATGAGAGACACTCTTCCTTCAATAGATCGTTGCGACTGAGCATGAACCCATGGGTCAACGCGATGGCCAGTGCGTCTGAGCAATGGTCGGGTTGGGGGACATGATCGAGACCGAGCAGCATCTGCACCATGTAGCTGACCTGCTCTTTGTCCGCGTGTCCGTGTCCGACCACATGTTGTTTTATCGTATTGGGAGGATACTCTCCGACCTCTGTTTCAAGAAGTGAGCATGCCAGCAACGCGCTTCCGCGTGCCTGTCCAAGCGAGAAAGCGGTCCTCACGTTGTTGCCTGAGAACACATCCTCGATCGCCGCATGGGTCGCGTGGTAGCAGGTGATGACTTCGCTGACTCCCTCGTAGATGGCGCGAAGCCTCTCTGCCATCGACTGCGATGCGTGGGTATCGATACACCCATACGCACAGGTCTGCCAGGTACGATCGTCGGATCTGATGACTCCCCATCCGGTATGGGCAAGTCCCGGGTCGATGCCGACTATGACCACAAGCGATCCTCCTCTTCAGAAAATACGAACTTGTGTTCTATTCTACTACATTTTCTGCGATGAGGGGTACGACATCGATCGGTGTATCCAAAGAGACAACTTCGAACCAGGTCTTACCGGGTTTGAGTGTGATCGGGGTCCCGGCTGAATCGATGATGGCCGGGGGTTTTCCCGCAGCGGTCGTCCAGGTACCGTCGTAGCGTACGCCATCCTTGAAGACGGCGGCCAACCCTCCCCCGTCGAGATAGGCGTAGTCACCCCAAAGGATGACAACGTTCTCGGCCGCGGTCTGCTCTCCGGTCAGGAAGTCATTTTGCGAGAACCCGTCTTGCAGACGGAGGAATCGAGCGGTCGACGCATCCCAGACCCATGTTGCGACCGAGGAGAGGAACGGTACCGTGACGGTGTAGATCTCTGCGGTGATATCGCTTGGCTCATCCTCGAAATCGAGTGTGCGAATAGGCCATGCGTTGGGATTGATACCGAACTCGGCTATAGTCTGCGGTACGTTGTCGACATGGATATAGAGGTTATGCGGAGCGATCCGCCAATCGACGCGCTCGAATATGCGTTGGTCGTCGGACTCCTCGGCCATATCGATGCCGGAGTTTCTCAGCTGTTCGTATACCTCGTCAGCGGCACCACTGAACAGCAGGTAGGAATCCCACTGTTGCACGACCCAGATATCAGAAGGTCGCGCGCTGCGCATCGGCCCGGCCATCTCAGGCAGATCGCTTTGAAAGAGCGCATGAAAACGGGTCAGACCTCCCTCGACCTCGATCTCGTAGACGATATCGGCGTCGTTCAGCCCGGTCTGTGGGCGCGCATCGGGATGGTTGTCGATCTTCATCGAGATCGGACGCCTGCCGATGATCTCGCCGTCGGGTGCTTGCTTGCCGGTCAGCGGCCAATAGTAATGGGTCTCTTCGACCTCTTCTGCCTTTTCCGGTAGTTTCGTGTCGAGTATCTCGGGGAGGAACTCGGTACTGGTGAGTGCATAGACCGCGACCGCGATCAGCGCGATCACAACGATGGCCCCGATCGTCAATCCGACTTTTTTAGTTCCAGACAAGGTGGCTCTCCTTCGTCAGGCTATTCACCTATTGCGGCAAATTGCTCCTCGGTCAGATCCATCGTATGGTAGACGCTTTGCACGTCATCGAGCTCTTCGAGACGATCGATCAGACGCATCGTCCTCTTGGCGGTCTCAGTGCTGACCTCCTGCGCGTTGACCGGCTCCATGACCAGTTCAGCGCCGCGCACGACCACACCGGCGTCCTCGAGCGCGCGTTTGACCGCCATGACCGATGCCGGAGTCGTCTCGACGATCACCTCACCATCGGCGACCTCCATGTCATCGCCATCGCATTCGGCGACGAGAAGCATGAGCTCATCCTCGTCGAGATCGTCGGTCTTATCGATGACGATCTCTCCTTTACGCTCGAATTGAAATGCCACCGAACCCGAGGTGCCCAGATTTCCGCCTGCTTTGGTGAACGCAGAGCGGATGTCACTTGCGGTGCGATTGCGGTTGTCGGTCAGTGTCTCGACATAGATCGCGACCCCGTCGGGACCGTATCCCTCGTAGATGACCTCATCCCAGGTGGACCCGTCACTTGCACTCGCGTGCGCTTTGGCGATCGCGGCGTCGATCTTGTCCTTGGGCAGGCTGTAGGATTTCGCTTTGGCGATCGCGGCGGCGAGCGCCGCGTTGTTGTCGGGATTAGCGTCTCCGCTTTTGGCGGCGACGAATACATTGCGCGTCAGCTTGGAGAAGAGCGCGCTTCGTTTTTTATCTTGAGCGGCCTTGCGATGCTTCGTGGTCGCCCACTTCGAATGCCCTGACACGGGAACGGTCCTACCAACCGCGATGAGCCATCAGCTCATGGTCGGGCAGTGAGGAGATATTGATGCCGACCATCGCCTCACCCAGTCCGCACGATACGCGTGCCAGGACCTCGGGATCCTCGAAATTGGTCGTCGCCTCGACGATCGCGTTGGCGCGCTGAGCAGGGTTTCCGCTCTTGAATATGCCCGATCCCACAAATACCCCATCGCACCCGAGCTGCATCATCAACGCGGCATCAGCAGGTGTTGCCACGCCTCCTGCGCTGAAGTTGACGACCGGGAGTTTCTGGTGGTCGCGGATCCATAAGATGAGCTCGAGCGGCACCTCTTCTGACTCGGAGACGAACTCGAGCGCCTCGTCATCGAGATACTCGAGACACTCGATCTCCTCGGTGACACTGCGGATGTGGCGCACCGCCTCGACGATGTCGCCGGTACCTGCTTCACCTTTGGTACGCATCATCGATGCGCCCTCGTTGATGCGTCGCATCGCCTCGCCGAGGTTGCGACAACCACAGACGAACGGTACGGTAAATGCCCATTTGTCGATGTGATACTCCTCGTCAGCAGGGGTGAGGACCTCCGACTCGTCGATGAAGTCGATACCAAGCTCTTGTATGATCTGAGCCTCGACGAAATGGCCGATGCGGACCTTTGCCATGACCGGGATGTCGACCGCTTCCATGATCGATCGGATCATCTCCGGGTCACTCATGCGTGAGACCCCTCCCTGGGCGCGAATATCGGCAGGAACGCGTTCAAGCGCCATGACGGCGACCGCGCCGGCATCCTCGGCGATCTTGGCTTGATCCGGGGTCACCACATCCATGATGACGCCGCCTTTAAGTTTCTCGGCAAGCTCGTTCTTATTAAGGCGCAGGCCTGCGGTTTGAGTCTCGCTCATGGTAGTATCCCTTTCGACGTGAACATCCATGCAACGTTTCGTTACGTGTTTTTTCATTCTAACACTTCTGAGTTTTCGCTACGCGTGCTTGCGACTCCAGATCAGTAGCGCGATGCCTGAGACGATCATCGGCAATGAGAGCACCATCCCCATGGTCAGCCAGTTCCCACCAAGATAGCCGATCTGGGCATCGGGCTGGCGCAGGAACTCGACCATGAATCGGAACGTGCCGTAGCCGAGCAGGAACGTCGCGAAGATGGTCCATCTTGCAGGAGGAGGTCTGCGTAGTGCAAGGAGGAGTAGGATCGTGAAGAGCACGATACCCTCGAGGAACGATTCGTAGAGCTGGGTGGGATGCCGAGGGAGTGGGCCTCCGGTGGTGAATACGACTCCCCAAGGCATCTCGGTCACACTTCCCCACAACTCCCCGTTGATAAAATTGGTGAAACGCCCCAAACCGAGCCCGAGCGGCGCGCCGACGAAACCGGCGTCGATAAGAGCGGGCAGCGGGATCGAGGTGAAACGCGCGGCGATCGCGCCCCCGATGACCGCGAATGTCAGCCCTCCATGAAACGACATGCCGCCGTCTGAGACCGCCAGTATCTTGGCAGGATTGAGCCAGTAATACGAACCACCATAGAAGAGGATGTAGGCCAACCGCGAACCCACGAGGATGCCGATGGTGACTCCCAGTGTGATCGTGAGCATGTCATCGAGAGTGGGGTCATAGCCCCAGCGTATGAGGAAATAGGTGGTGAACGCCGCCGCTATCGCGATACCGACGATGTAGGCAAGACCATACCAGTGCACCTCGAAGATCCAGAA
>WRDL01000064.1 GCA_009784095.1 Coriobacteriia bacterium
AAGGTGGGGCCGCAATAGCAGGGGAAGAACACCTTCCGAAAGGAGGTTCGATGCCTTCCGATAGGGGCAACTCAATTCGATGTCTCTTCGTGCGGGAAGAGAAGACGCGGGGTGTGAGGGCGTATGAAATTCCGATCGAAACGAGAGAGCAACATGCCGATCGAAGACCGCAGGGACCGGGGGGATGGGGTAGAAATCGTCCATACCCGTCGATAGCCGTTGCTCATGCAAAATTGCTCATACCTTAAAAATCGTATTTGACAAGCCTACCTTCTCACTTTAGAATTGATTGCCTTGTGATTTGTGATCAAGCACCTCGCAAGTGGCAAGAAAGTTAGAGGAGGAATTGTGCCCAAGAGAACATTTCAACCGAACAGACGCAAGCGCGCGAAAAGACACGGCTTCCGTAATCGTATGTCCACCGCCGGTGGGCGTTCAGTTCTGTCCGCTCGCCGTCGCAAGGGACGTCATTCCATATCGGCCTGATGACCACGGTCATTAAATCCTCGCAAGAGATCGGCTCGGTACTGAAAGAGGGGTGTTGCGTAGCGACACCTTTTTTCTCACTTTTCTATCGTAGGACCGCAGATGAAACATCGCTCCAAGATTTGAATGAACCAGGAAGAGTGGCGTTTCTCGCGGGTAAAAAGAACGGTAACGCGGTGTGGCGTAATGCGGCAAAACGTAAGTTACGTGCGGCATGGGATCTCAAAAAGATCCCGGTAGGTGAATACGATATTCTTCTGGTCGCCAAAAAGCAGATCACCGAGAAGAACGCACATGAGATCGCTCACCAGATCGATACCGTGGTTTCTCGTGAAGGACTGCTACAATGATATCGTTGCCACGAAAGCTTGTGGTGATGATGATACGAGGATATCAGCAGGTCATCTCTCCTCTCTTCCCCCAAACCTGCAAATACTACCCGACTTGCTCGGCGTATGCGCTCGAAGCTATTGAGAAATATGGCGTTTTACGCGGAGGAGGAATGGCGCTGTGGCGCATCTTGCGCTGCAACCCATGGAGCCACGGAGGCTACGATCCGGTCCCGTAGCACCAGATAAGGAGTTTAAATATGTGGGCATCGTTCATTCAGCTGTTGTTCGATCTACTACAACAGCTCTATTATATGGTCGGTGATTGGGGTCTCGCCATCATCGTATTCACCGTCATCATCCGTTTGCTGATGACCCCGTTGATGATCAAGCAGACACGTTCGATGTACGATCTGCAAAAGATCCAACCGTTGATGAAAGAGATCCAAGAGGAATATGCGGACGATAAAGAGCTCCAGTCGCAAAAACTGGCAGAGCTCTACGCTGAGCATAAGGTCAATCCGTTCTCGAGTTGTCTGCCGATGCTGCTGCAGCTTCCCATTTTCATGGCGCTCTATCAGATGCTTGCGCCGATAACCGAGCGGACAACTGGAGGACCACTCGCTCTATATTTGGCGTCTACCGCGGGTCCAGAGGGCGTAGGTCGCTTCTTCGGTATTATTCCTAATATCATGTTGTCGGCCAGCGACGTCTTCGCCGGGGGCAAAGGATTTTTGGCCACCATCCCTTACTTCATCCTTCTGGCACTCTTTGCGGTTAGTGTCTATGTTCCCCAACTGCTGCAACAGCAAGCAGCTCAAAACCAGGATCAACCTAATCAGAAAATGATGAGCATCATGATGGTTATCATGATGCTCTGGTTCGGCTGGCGCGCACCGGCAGGGGTATTGCTCTACTGGGATACCTCGTCGATTATCGGTATCGCCCAGCAGTGGTTCACCCAACGCCAACTCAAGAACGCGACCGAGGAGAGCACTGAGATAGAAGCGGTGAAAAAGCCGGCAAAAAAGCCAACGAAGAAGACCAAGAAGAACTGAGGAGAATAGCCATGACTGAAGAGATCATCCCGAATGAAGAAGCATTGGTAGTCGAGGACGTTGACGTTGAAGTACCGGCAGGCGATGAGGAGTCTGCTGAGGTCGTCGAGGTCGCCGATAGTGTTGAGACAGCTGAGGCCGAGATCGCGCCGAAAGCCGAAGAGCGCTCCCCTGTCGATGAGACCTCGGATGAAGATATCGATGCTCTGGCAGATGCCGCTATTGCGACTATCAACGAAGTGCTCGAGTTCTTCCCGGTGGAAAAGTTCACGATCGAGGAGTATGAGGGCGACGAAGGTGAACTGATCCTCGACATCGTCGGCGAGGAGCTCAATATCCTTATCGGCCGTCACGGGCGCACCGCTGAAGCGCTTCAAGTCGTCGTATCGGCGATCTCGTCGCGTAAGTGCAATGTCTTCTACCCCATCACGGTCGACGTTGAAGGCTACAAGCATCGTCGGAAGCAACGAGTCATCGAGATCGCACAACGCGTTGTAGAGCGCGTTCGTGAGAGCGGACATCCCGTGTCTCTCAAACCCATGACACCTGCTGAGCGTCGTCAGGTCCATATGGCGCTTCGTGAGGTGCGGGGAGTAACGACCACCAGTGAGGGATCGGGGTCTTACCGCCACGTTGTAGTCCTCCCTGTCGAATAGAGCACTGCCAACTCTTCACGTATCGAGGGTTTTTGGCAAATGTTTCACGTGGAACATCATAAAGAGGAATTGCTCCGCAAACATCTGCAATGGGTGCTCAGCACGAACAAGATACATAATCTGACCGCCATCACCGACGAGGCCGGTGCGTGGCGTTTGCATGTGCTCGACTCACTTGCTCCCCTTCCTGAGATCATGAGCGCATCGGATGGTCCCTTGCTCGATATCGGTAGTGGTGGGGGATTTCCCGGAGTCCCTCTCGGTGTCATGAGTGAGCGAGAGACCGTCTGTCTCGATTCGGTGAAGAAGAAAGCAAGCGCACTCGGGGAATTTCTTAGAAGCGACGAAGGATATCACAACATCGCAGCTCAGGGATTGCGTGCAGAAGAACTTGCTGCTATACAGCCTGACTATTACGCGATCACGATCGCGCGCGCGGTCGCTCAACTCAACAGTATCGTTGAACTGGCAAGTCCGATCTTGCAGATCGGTGGCGTCTGTCTTTGTATGAAAGCACACGTGACCGACGAAGAGATCCAAGCAGGAGACAACGCTGCCGAGAAATGCGGTCTTATCCGAAAACAAATTCGCAACTATACCCTCCAGGGCGGTGACGAGACCCGTTGTATAGTAGAATACGTTAAGGTCGCGCAACCGCAGGTGAATCTCCCAAGGCGCACCGGAGTAGCACAAAAGCGACCCTTGAGCTAACGGATCACGCATATCGAGCGTGAGAATGAAGTCTTTCGTGAACGCTGAGAGAATGGAGTTCCATGGATTTTGAAATGCCAACTTTTAAGACGCCTGAACCACGATCCAAGGTGTTGGCGATCGTGAACCAAAAGGGAGGCGTGGGCAAGAGCACGACCGCGGTGAATCTCGCCGCAGCTCTCGGAGAAGCAGGTAAAAAGGTGCTCCTTATAGATCTTGACCCACAGGCGAACTCGACCTCGGGGCTCGGGGTCAATAAGAACCAGCGAGAACGCTGTGTGTATGATGCTCTCTTGGGTGAGCGTACACTCGAAGAGCTTACCGAACCGGTCGAAGAGAAGAACGTCTTCATCGTCCCCGCCACCATACAGCTTGCAGGAGCTGAAGTCGAGTTGGTCAACGTGATAAGTCGTGAGATGAGACTAAAATCGATGATCGAGCCGATACGCGATCAATACGACTATATCCTCATCGACTGTGCTCCCTCGCTCGGGCTCCTGACTATCAATGCGTTGACTGCAGCAGACGGACTTCTTATCCCGCTCCAATGCGAGTATTATGCACTTGAGGGACTCTCAAAACTCCTGGATTCGATGCGTCTGGTCAAGACACATCTCAACCCGAAACTCGATGTCTTCGGGGTTTTGATGACGATGTATGACAAGCGTATGAATCTCACCCAACAGGTTGTCACCGAGGTGGAGAACTATTTCGGTGATATCGTCTTTAAGACCTACATACCAAGAACAGTGCGGCTCTCTGAAGCACCGAGTTACGGTCAATCCGCGCTTACGTATGACAGTAAAGGAAAAGGCGCGGAAGCATACCGCGAACTAGCAAAGGAAGTGATGCAACGTGGCTAATAAATCAGGTCTTGGAAGAGGGCTTGCGAGCCTAATCAGTACCAGCTCGACCGAAGAAGAGGTCGTGCAAGGCCCCGTTGATGAAATAGCGATCGATCTGATCGAGCCCAACGCGAAACAGCCACGCTCGGATTTCGATGAGGAAAAGCTGGAGGAGTTGACCGCCTCTATCATCAACTATGGTCTCCTGCAGCCCATTGTAGTGCGTCCGCTCGGTGGAAAGTACCAGATAATCGCCGGTGAGCGCCGCTGGCGCGCATGCTTGAAGGCGAACCTCGACAAGATCCCGGTCCGCATCCTTACAAAGAACGATCAGGAATCGGTCGAGATCGCGCTCGTAGAGAATCTTCAGCGCGATGACCTAAATCCCATCGAAGCCGCTTATGGATACCGCAGCCTGTTGGTCACCTATGATATGACGCAAGCTGACGTTGCCAAGCGTCTGGGCAAGTCCCGCGTTTCGATCACCAACACATTGCGCCTGCTCGACCTTCCTCAAGAGATCCAGGAAATGGTGTTCAAGGGCCTGCTCACCGCGGGCGCCGCACGAGCGATCCTGGGGGTCAAGGATGCAGAAGGGCAGATGAAGCTGGCCCAGAAAGCCGCTGACGAGAACCTTTCAGTTCGAGAGATAGAAACGATCGCACGACTCTATACTGGCGGAGCACTTCCGAAATCTGCGCGCCCGGTCTCCCCAAAATCATATCGCAATGTGGCGCGCAGATTGCGTCGTTTGCTCGATGCGAGCGTCAGTGTTCGTCGAACGAGGAACAAGAATAAGATCGAGATCGAATTCATGGACGAGGAAGATCTCATGCGCATCTTCAACATAATGGCGAGTAAATAGTTTCACGTGAAACATTAGGGAACATCATGTCGATTCGTGTATCGTGGTCGCCGAACCAACAGGAGCTTGCCAGTAAGCTCATTCACCTGCAGGACGAAGCTCGTCGCCCATTGGTGGTTTTGTGCCGTACTACCGCAATGCAGACCATGTTGGGTCATCTTCTTGCACACGGTGAGAGATCGCAGATAGACAAAACCACAGCCCTTCGCCTGACCACGTTCGATGGCTGGGTCAGAGATCTTTGGATCAAATACGGTGACGGGAGACAACAGATAGATGATGTCGCGCGTCGCATATACCTTATGCAAGTGATCGAAGAGGTCGATGAGCCTCTTCCGACCGCCCTGTCTTCTCCAGCGGGTCGATCGCTACTTGAATCGGTGTGCCAACAGGTCGAGCCCGGTGTGGCTTTGCCACCATCGACGTTCGAGACGGTGCAACTGGTGGCGACCATCGCAAAACAATATCAAATACGCATCGCGAGTCACGATCTGATCGATACCGGTGAGGTGATCAGATATCTCTGTGATGAGCCGGTGCTTCTCGATCATGATCTCGTGCTTTATGGCTTCAGTGATCTCACCCGACCGCAGCGACTTCTTCTGCAACGGCTGAAGGAATCCACCGTGATCCATGTGTTGAGTATCGGCGAACGTGGCTCATTGATGCGCCAGCACACAGAAAGGATGATCGATCAGTTATCGGGCAACCAGCCCGTTGTGGATGAGGACATCAAGATCGGAGGGACAGGAGAGCCCACGACCATTCTCAGAGATCTCGCAGAGCAGTTCTATGGCGAGAGGGTGAACAGTCTTGAGAACGATCCCGCCCTGGTGATGTTCCGCTCAGCTTCGGGAAGCCGCGCACAGATCGTGGCTCTCATTTCCGAGATCAAGCGCCTTCAAACACGAGGAGATATACGGCGGATCGCCGTTGTGTTACCCAAGTTGAACCGCTATACCCCGAATTTGGTACGAGAACTCGAACGCCAAGGTATCAACTATCAGTTCGATCTCGAATTGCCTCTTGAGGGAACCGGGTTCGGGATCGCATTTCGCGCGTTGCTCCATATGGCATCGGATGTCGTTGCGGCAGGAACCATCTTCGACTATACCGGGTCGCTCTTCAGTGAATGGTCCGCGAAAAATGCTATTGCATATGATCGACTTTTGCGCAGGGGTGCCACAATAAGGGAAAGTGGACCTGCGAGAACGATCGGTGAGGCGACAAGTTGGTACCAAGAGGTCACGGGAGGGCGTAGTGATACTCTCGAGCTCGTCCTCGGCTGTCTTCACGATTGCTCGCAAGAGATGTGGCAAGAGATCCTTGACCAGATGTTGGCGCATGCGATAGAGGGTGGACTGAGATCGTCCTATCAACATGTGGTGACATTGGCGGCGTATCGCGCCATCAGTATCACACTGCATGAACTCGCGCAAGTAAAGAAAGACCGGATCACCGGACGTGAACTACTTGAAGCGCTCACCGGGGGAACGGTGCAGATAAACCCGGTCTATGGGACCAGAGATGTGGTATTCACCACTCCGAATAGGGTCGACGGGCTGGTCTATGACGCGGTCATTATCGGAGGTACCGATAGCGGCTCCTTCAAGGGAACCACAACGCTCAGCGGATCCGAGCAAATACTGAACCTTCTTGGTATCGGACGTTTTGTAGGAAAGAACGAACAGCATATTGAAGAGGCTCTCTCTTCGCGGAATCAATTCTATGAGGCCAGTCTGCTCCGCGCGCCACAAAAACATCTGAGCATCATCTTTCAGCGTCATGATGACGAAGGCAGAGAACTCCAACCATCAGGATTTCTTGAGGAGGTGGTCTCTCAGTTCCAGACCACTGCTCAAAGTTTCAAAGAAACGTGGGAGAAGCTGACTCAACCAAACTCAGAATTCCTATGGGACAGCCCAGCGGTCATCAAGTCGTTGACTTTGGAGATCGCTGAACCCGAGAACTACGGGATGGTCGAAATATCCGGGCGAGGGGAACACACCATTGAAGTGACTGATCCGGGAAGACCACTGGCTGTGACCGAGATCGAACGGTATATGAAATGCCCCTATGATTGGTTTCTCACCTATCATGTCGGGGGCGAGGAATTCGATCGCGACCATGACGTGCGTGCGGTCGGGACGTATGTGCATGCATTGCTGGAGCGGGTATTCTCTCGTTGGCACGACGCAGGAAAAGGCGCTGTCACTGAAAACAACCTCGCGCAGATAGAAGAACTTGCACAAGCTGTCATGCATGAGTATGAAGATGAGGGATACCTGCGCCTCAAGGAGAAGCAACCGGATGAATACCTACGCGTCGAGATGTTCGTTCTGACCATACTCGCATCGGAGCCTTCTTTGAATCTACGTCTCGGGTCGATCATGAGGCCCGTGCTTTTCGAGACCAAGATCGAACCAAATGATGACGTGCGTATCGGTGATGCGGTGATACGTGGAACGATCGATCGGATCGATACATCGAAATCACACTATCTGGTCACTGATTACAAAGGCACCATCACAAAAAATCAAGACCTGATGATCCGTGATCGTGACCTTCAAGTTGGGCTTTACCTTTTGATCTTGGAGCAACTTGTTGGCAGAGAAGACCATCCAATCTCGCAGGCGATTGCGGACAAAGAACCTGCAGGAGCTCTCTATCGGTCATATAGGACGGGTAAAGAAAGCCATCTAAGTGATCAGTCGGTCATACCTATGAATGCACGGAGCAGTAAGCTGAAACCCGAAGAGCATGCTACGTTCGTCTCTCAGATCGAACAGATCGAGCAGTTAGCACAGGATGCCATCACCGGTATGCATTCTGGCGATATCGAGCTCCCGGTGCGAGATCCGAAGCAACAATACCGATGCTCATACTGTCTAAGGTTACGATGTCCTCAACGCAGAGTAAGTACGTGGAAGCCATGAGTGCGAACCAAACTCCCTACGCTTCGCTTCTCCAGGGGCTCAATGAGGAGCAAAGAATCGGAGCGACCACTCTGGATCATAACGTCTTGGTCAATGCAGGGGCAGGCACCGGCAAGACCCATACACTGACTCAGCGCTATGTCTATACG
>WRDL01000065.1 GCA_009784095.1 Coriobacteriia bacterium
GCGCGACCGGGATGCATGGGGCGACCGACATCATGGCAGGATACGGTACACCGGTCGTCGCGTTCACCGGAGGCTATTGGTCACGCTGCGATAACCCGCTCGGAGGCATCGCAGGCTATGTGAACGGAAGCAACGGCTGGAGCGCCTATTATGGACATCTGCAATCGGCGATCGGCTCCGGTCCGGTCTCTGCCGGTCAGGTCATCGGCGCGGTCGGGGACACCGGCAACGCGACCGGTATCCCACATTTGCATATCGAGATCTGGGAACCCGGTGGTGCGCTGGTCAACCCGTACCCACTTCTGCGCGCGATGGAGTAGTGTTCCTTCACCTCAACGATCATCTGACAGAGAATGATCTGACCTGATCCGGTACGGGACTCGATCCCACGACGGAGCGGACCGTTTTCTCTTCAACTTATAATGGCCGTGGTACTCAACAGTTACAAAACAACGTTTCTGAGGATTATAAGCATGCTGATATGATGAGAAAAGATGGGCGAAGTGCTTTTCTTCGTCGTACTTAGGCTCGTCATCGGGAGGAGCGGTCATGAAAAAAGAACGCCAACTCAGTCAAAAGAGGAATTCTCGATCCCTGTGCGGAGGGATGCTCGTGCTCGTGGCGATAGTGCTGCTCTTGGCATTGCCGCTTGCAGCATATGCCGCTACAGTCGGGACCGTCACCTATGAAGGGAACGGACAGACAAGTGGAACGCCACCGGTCGATCCCCATGTGTATGCAATGGGCGAAACGGTCACCGTGCTCGATCAAGGTACTTTGCTTAAGACCGGTTTTTCCTTTGAGGGTTGGCAGATCGTCACAAAGACGGTCAAGGGATACGTTTCACCCATGGCGGTCGATGACCATGGATTCGGAGAAGAATTCCTGGACTTATTCGATATACATGTCGAGCTCAGGCCGGCTTTCCTGACGCCGGCAAGCCCCTCACTGAGCACCGTTGCGGTGCTATACGATTCCAGCGGAGTGGGCATGTTCACCTTTGAGGATGTGGTCCCTGGAACTTACGTACTCCATATATATCGTGCCGGTTATCTGGTCAGAAGCATGAACATCACGGTCTTGGAAAGCGATCCGGACGAGATCTTCCTCGCTCCACCACCGCCGGCGCCCTCCTCAGGTATTCCTGATGAGAACGGTATCTTCAACCTGTGGCCGGGAGACTGCAATCAAGACTTCAGGATAGACAACAGTGATGTCTTAATGATCATGGAGTTGTACATTATCAATGCTCAATACCCGGATGCTTTGTATAATCCGGCCTGCGATCTCAATGCAGACGGACTGATAAACGTCGATGATATCAGTCTTGTCGTCTCTCCCGGCTTTTGGTGGAATACTTGGATCCTCGATTATCCCGGTGCCGAGGATGTCGAATACTGGGAGGGTGATCCCTTTGCGGTGACTCCTGACTTTCCCGAGTCGGCCGAGGGTATCCTCAAGCCGGGTGATACCTTTGATATGTTCTCAACACATGTGATCTTGCGCGCTGTCTGGAAAGTGATCGATTACACGATCACCTATGAAGGTCTTGCAGGATCGAGTTTTGACCCGATCGATCCAAATCCGATCTCATATAATGTCACCGATACCTTCCCGATACCGATCACCGATCCGACCAAGGTCGGCTTCACCTTCCTGGGCTGGACGGTCGCCTATGCAGACCCCGCACTCACCGATATCACCACACCGACCACGCCGTACAGCATTCCTGCCGGCACACTCGGCAATATCGTGCTCACGGCTCATTGGAAAGCAAACGCGGGCACGCCTGATGCACCGACGATCCCTCCCACCGGTGATAGTACGGCGCTGTGGACGGCATCGTATCTCGCCCTGTTCGGTATAAGTCTTGTCGGAACGGGACTGATTAAAAAACGCAGATAGCGCGCATTGCGTTCATCCATCGATCGAAAAGGCCTCGCTTCATGCGGAGCCTTTTTGATGATATGCGGTGGGCAATGAGTATACGCTTTCTCGTCTCGCAAATCCTCATTACGGATATACTCAAAATAATACGTAAAAAACCTGCATAAATACTTGCATATATCCAAAAAGTTGGATATACTCACACAAATGTGAATAAGGATGCAAGGGGTAGGATGATGGAGAAATATCAAGCGGCAGTCGTTGGAGCCACCGGTTTTACCGGTGTCGAGCTGGTCAGCATTCTGGCGACCCATCCTAACTTCGAGCTCGCCTCGGCGTTCTCGCGCCAGGATAGCGGCGCACAACTGTCCGATCTGTATCCCGCTCTTGTCGAGAGAGATGCCGATATCACACTGTCACCGATGAGCGATCTTGACGGGGCGGACTTCGATGTCGTGTTTTTAGCGGTGCCGCATACCTGTGCGATGGGTCTGGTGCCCTCACTACTCGGATCGGGGGCAAAGGTCGTCGACCTTTCAGCCGACTTTCGGCTCAAGGATATACCGGCATTCGAGCACTGGTATGGGGTCGAGCATACCGTCGCCGAACTGGTGGATCGATCTATCTACGCGCTACCTGAGCTGGTCGCGCACGAGATGATCGCCGGAGCTCAGCTGATCTCGTGTCCGGGTTGTTACCCGACCGCGACCGCACTCGCGGCTGCTCCGCTATTGAGAAGCACTTTAGCGAAAGATGATGCAGTTGTGATCATCGACGCGAAATCAGGTGTCTCCGGCGCGGGAAGAAAAGCGTCGCTGGCGACCCAGTTCTGCCCAGTCGACGAATCGGTCAGTGCCTATAAGGTCGCTGCCCATCAGCATACACCCGAGATCGAGCAGACGCTCAGTGGGGTCGCGGACCGGCCGGTCGCGCTGACCTTCACCCCGCA
Source organism: Coriobacteriia bacterium (assembly GCA_009784095.1). Lineage (GTDB taxonomy): Bacteria > Actinomycetota > Coriobacteriia > WRKU01 > WRKU01 > WRDL01. Next base: position 2,837 of record WRDL01000065.1, read on the forward strand.
TCTGATCCCGATGAAGAGGGGGATACTCTCCACGGTCTATATCGCGTGCGAAAAAGACACGGACGTAAGAGATGTCTTCCAGCTCTACCAAGACGCTTATACTGACGAGCCGTTCGTACAGGTCCTGGCGTTGGGCGCGCAACCAAAGACCTCGTCGGTGACCGGGACCAACAACGCACAGATCGGCGTAGCGTTCGATAAGCGAACGAATATCGCGATCATCACCTGCGCCATCGACAATCTCGGTAAGGGTGCCTCGTCGCAAGCGATCCAGGTAGCCAACATCGCGTTCGGTCTCGACCAGGAGGTCGGACTCACCGCATTCAGGAGCATCGTATGAAAGAGCACATAATACAAGAGACCCCGCTAGCGGTCCCCGGTTTTCTCGCATCAGCGGTCCCGGCAGGACTGAAGAAGAGTGGCAAAGACGACCTGGCGCTGATCGTCGCACCCTCCGGCGCCCAGGTCAGCGTGCTGTTTACGCAATCACAGGTGGTGGCAGCCCCGGTCATGGTATCGCGCGAGCACGCGGCGGATCAGAGCGCCTCGGCATTGATCATCAACGCGGGGAATGCTAACGCCTGTACCGGTCAGGTCGGCACGCAAGCCGCGCTCGATACCTGCCAGGCATTATCGGCCGCGCTCGGTATCGAATCCCAGGAAGTATTGGTCGCCTCGACCGGTGTGATCGGTGTCGAGTTGCCGATCGCAAAGATCATCGATAACCTCGAGCCGCTCATTGGTTCGCTATGCGCGACACCCGAAGCGCTTCAGCAGGTCGCCAACGCGATCATGACGACCGATCTGGTCCCCAAGATCGCCGCGATGACCGTGACCGTCGATAACACGATCTACACAGTGACCGGTATCGCAAAGGGCAGCGGAATGGTGGCGCCCAACATGGCGACGGTGATCTGTTGCGTGCTGACCGACGCGCCGCTGTCAAAAGGCGCAATGGCGCATCTCTTCGCTGACGCGATCGATGAAAGCCTCAACTGCATGAGCGTCGATGGGGATACATCGACCAATGATACGGCGGTCCTGATGAGTTCGGGCGCCGGTCTCTATGGGCATACCATCGATGAGAGCCATACGGGGTTTTCCGCTCTCAAAGCCGCGATCACTCAGGTCTGCATCGAGCTGGCACGCACCATCGCCAAAGATGGGGAAGGCGCGACCAAACTTATCGATGTCACAGTCAGCGGAGCGCTGACCGATGAGGATGCGCGTACCGTCGCGCTCACCATCGCGAACTCTCCTCTCGTCAAGACCGCGCTCTTCGGTAACGATGCCAACTGGGGACGGGTCGCTGCAGCAGCCGGAAGGGCCGGCATTTCATACGACCAGTCGAAAATGGCGATCACGATCGGCGGCATCGAGGTCTGTAAAGCCGGTACCGCGGTACCGTTTTGCGAGGACCAGGCGTTCGCGGCGCTCGATCGACCTGAAGTGGAGATACATGTCGATCTGGGAGTCGGAGAGGGCCATGCACTCATCTGGACCTGTGATCTGAGCTACGACTATGTAAAGATCAACGGCGAGTATAGGAGTTAACAATGGTCACCGATACCCATAACGTCAAAGCTGCGACCTTGATGGAGGCGCTGCCTTGGATCAAATCAGCATTCGGAAAGACCGTCGTCATCAAATACGGCGGGGCCGCGATGCTCGAACCGGAGCTACGCAATCAAGTCGCCGACGATATCGTGCTCATGAAACTCGTCGGTGTCAATCCGGTCGTGGTTCACGGAGGAGGTCCCGAGGTGACCTCGTTGCTCGACGCGCTTGGACACGATATCGAATTCATCAAAGGGCGGCGTGTGACCAGCGATGACGCGCTCGATGTCGTGCGGATGGCGCTCTCGGGCAAAGTCAACAAGGAGCTGGTCAACGCGATCAACTATCACGGCCGTTACGCGGTCGGGATCTCCGGCGAGGACGGTGGGCTTGTGAGCGGCATTCCCTTCAGCGAGGAGCACGGACGTACCGGCTCGGTATCAAAGATCGACACCACGGTCGTCGATACGCTGATCGCCGATGGATTCATTCCCGTCATCTCGACGGTGAGCACCGGTGAGGACAAGCGCCCGCTCAACATCAACGCGGATGAGGTGGCAGGCGAGCTGGCGGTCGCGCTCGGAGCCGATAAGTGCATCTATCTGACCGATGTCGATGGTCTATATCGTGACCTCGAGGACAAATCATCGCTCGTCAGCCAACTGACCACCGAGCAGGCGCAGGAGTTCGTCGACCATCCCGAGATATCCGGCGGCATGATCCCCAAGATCGCCGGGTGCATCAACGCGGTGGAAGGCGGTGTGCGGCGCGCACATATATTGAACGGTATGGTCTCGCACGCGGTCTTGCTCGAGGTTTATACCGACAGCGGGATCGGCACGATGATCACCAACGAATAGGAACGAAATGAACATGAATGACACGAAGACTATAAGTGAGAATACCCTGCCTGACGAGCACCATGTGATGGACACTTTCGCGCGGATGGGGGTCGAACTGGTGCGTGGGGAGGGCATGGAGCTCTTCGACGCGGAGGGGAAGCGCTACTATGACTTCCTGTCCGGGATCGGCGTGGTCGGTCTGGGGCATTCCAATCCTGCGGTCGTCAAGGCGCTGACCGATCAGGCACAAAAACTCACCCATGTGAGCAATTTCTTCTATATCGAGCACCGAAGCGAGCTCGCAGATAAGTTGGCCGAACTCTTCGGTGTCGATGCGAACGCGAAGGTCTTCTTCGCGAACAGCGGGACCGAGGCGGTCGAGGGTGCCCTCAAGCTCGCGCGCAAATGGGCACGCGAGAACAAGAAGAACGCGCACACCATCGTGACCGCACGCAACAGCTTTCATGGGAGGACCTTCGGCGCGATGTCAGCGACCGGGCAACCAGAGCGAAACGATGTGTTCGCTCCGCTTGTGCCGGGATTCGAGTTCGTGGCGTTCAACGACTCGGAGGCGCTCGACGCGGCGCTCGGCGATAAGGTGATCGCGCTCATGCTCGAAGTCATCCAAGGTGAGAGCGGGGTGTGGCCCGCCACCCAGGAATACCTCGACAGCGCGCAGAAATGGTGCAAGGAGCGCAACATCCTCCTGATCATCGACGAGATCCAGACCGGTATCTATCGCACCGGTGAGCCGTTCGCATTTGAGCATTACGGCATCGAACCCGATATCATCGCGAGCGCTAAGGGGCTCGGCAATGGATTCCCACTCGGTGCGTTCATCGCCAAAGACGAGGTCGCCGCGGCGTTCGCGCCCGGCGATCACGGTACGACCTTCGGGGGAGGACCGCTCGCCTGCGCGGTGGCGCTGGCGACACTCAAGGAGTACGAAGCGCTAAGCATCGACGAAGTCCCCATAAAGGAGCATGTCACCACGGTCGGCACATACGCGAAAGAGAGACTGTCCGAGCTTGGTTGTTTTGATCAGGTGCGCGGGATCGGATTGATGATCGGCGCGACGCTTTCAGAAAATGCGCCGCTGAGCGCTCCTGCGCTCCGTGATGCACTGTGCGATCACGGCTTCATCGTCAACGCGATCGGGGACACCATTATCAGATTACTGCCCCCGCTAATATGCACAAATATGCATATTGATGCACTAATAGATGAGATTTATGCGATAATGAATGATTCAAGAGAGGAGACTTCGTGAGCGATACGATAGGCAGCGCGTTGGCAGGTAGAGACCTGCTCAAGCTCGGCGATCTGACCGGCGAGGAGCTGCATCAGCTACTCGAGCTTGCGGCTCAGATCAAAACGCGTCTGGCGCGCGGAGAGTGCGAGTACCCACTTGCGCACAAGCGTATCGGTATCATCATGCAGAAGCCCTCTTTGCGTACGCGCGTGTCGTTCGAAGCGGCATGCGGCGCGCTCGGTGCCCAACCGATCGTTCTCGAGGGTAAGGGCAACGCATTCTCGCGTGGCGAAAGCGTCAAGGACACGGTACTGACCCTTGAGCGCTACCTCGATGCGCTCGTGTTGCGCACCTACGAGGATTCGTTCATCGCCGAAGTCGCCGAGCATGCCACGATCCCGGTGATCAATGCTTTGACCGACGGATTCCATCCCTGTCAGGGACTTGCCGACCTGCTCACCATGAAAGAGCATTTCGGCAAGCTCGAAGGGTTGACGATCGCCTATGTTGGCGATGGGTCGAACAATATGGCACACACCTATCTTGAGGCGGCGGCGCTGATGCGCATGAACGTGCGTATCGGAGCTCCGCTTGGCTACCACCCCGACCCGGCGGTGCTCGACGCGGTCGAGAAGATCGCATTGAACAGCGGAGCAAGGATCCTGGTCACGACCGATCCGGTCGAGGCGGTCAAAGACGCCCGTGTCGTCATCACTGACACCTGGGCATCGATGGGACAAGAAGATGAGCGTGAGAGGCGACTGGTCGATCTTGAGTCGTATCAAGTCAATGACGAGCTGATGGCGCAAGCAGCGCCTGATGCGATCTTTATGCATTGTCTGCCCGCGCATCGCGGCGAGGAAGTGACCGATGAGGTCATCGACAGTGACGCCTCATGCGTCTTCGACGAGGCGGAGAACCGACTACACGCACAAGCGGCACTATTGCAATCGATAGTGCCGGTATAACTGGAAGGCTTACGCGAAAAGGAGTTGAAGTGAAAGAGCGAGAATTACGACAGCGTGAGATAAGGGCGTTGATACGAACGTTCGCCATCAAGAAGCAGGCAGATCTCGTTGAGAGACTCACAGAAAAAGGATTCGACTGCACGCAGGCGACCATCTCTCGTGACATCAACGACATGGGGCTGAAAAAACTGCCCGGGGGAGGCTACGTATTGGCCGAGGATCTGCATCTTCAGCGGATGGTGCGCGATCTGGTGATCTCTATCACGTCGACTGGCAACCTGCTTCTGGTCAAGGCGCAGGCGGGCACTGCACCCGGAGTCGCGGCTGCGCTCGATGATGCGAAGCTTGCCGATGTGCTCGGCTCTGTCTCGGGAGACGACACCATCTTGGTGGTCTGCGGTGATGAGGAGACCGCCAAGGCCCTCCACGACACTTTGGGAATGTATCGAGGAGCGGTTACGGCATAGCCACCATTCGAACAGCGTGGTATTCAACACGTTGACCTGGAATTTTATTGGAA
>WRDL01000066.1 GCA_009784095.1 Coriobacteriia bacterium
AGAATTTCTGCTGCGAACAGAATGTACAGGCCTGATTGCATCCGCGTGAGCTTGATACGATCGCAAGATTAGTGTTGGGCATCGGGAAGAACTCATATATCTCCCACTTGACCAGATCCCAGGCGGGGGTCAGCGCATCGAGGTCTTTAATGAACGGACGCTCAGGTGCGACGACCAACTGTCCATCCTCGTCGTTGAACGCGATACCTTGGACTTTCGAGAGATCCTCGCCCGCATTGTAGGCTTTGACGAACGCCGGGATCGTCTCCTCGCCCTCTCCGCGGAACACGAAGTCGATCACATTGCCATCGTTGGCGAGTACCTCTTCATACATGAAGTTAGCATGTACCCCACCGAGACCGGTGACGACATCGGGCATGATCTCTTTGACATGGCGCAAGAGTTCGACCGCTTTGGGATATGAGGGTGTGTACGCGGTGGTCAACACCAGATCGGGGTCGAACGCTTTGAGATTCTCGCCGATCTCTTCCAGATCGTGGTTCTCGGTCATCGCGTCATATAGGAAGGGCTCGTATCCGGCTTTGCGTAGCGCTCCTGCAAAGTAAACGAATGCGACGTTTGGCCATCGCCCCGCGGTCTCCACGACACCACTGTGGTAGTGGGGAGTGACGAGTGCGACTCTTTGAATGGGGTTCCTCTTCATATGATATTCCTTCACTCTCCCGCGCCTTGTCGCCTCATGATTTGGTCATTTGCGAGGCCAGAAGGACTTGAAGCAATGACTCTTCGCTGAAGATTATACTAGCAGATACTCAGTTATCCCGTGTGAATTGTAGCGCGCATCCCGCGAGTGCTGTCACACACAACTGAAGCGGACGCTAGGTTACAATAGACATAGTTTTATTCAATTGGGGGCGGTATGGGAAAAGATACTCAGGGCACGATTCTTCCAACTTACGAGAATCTTTGCGCGGAAGTACTCGAGATCATCGAACGAGGTCCGGAGGCGACCCTTCCGAACTTCAATGAGCTCGCCTTGCTCCAGTTCAGATTCCAATATGCCCACAACGACACCTTTCGCCAGTTCGTTGACGCGAAAAAGGTGGACCCCGCGCACATCGACCGATGGGAGGACATCCCGCTCATCTACGGCGACGCGTTCAAGAGCAATCTGATCTCCTCCTTTCCGTTGGAGAATTCGATACTGGGGCTTATCACCGGCGGGACCACGAGCCTCACGCAGCGTGGACAGATCTTTCGTGACGAGTGGGGTCAAAAGCTTGTCTTTGCAGCCAACCGGATCATGACCAAAACGTATGTGTTCCCTGACTTCGATGGGGAAAAGCGTTGTCGGCTATTGATCCTGGCACCGAGTCCGGAGGTCGCTCCATCGATGGGTATGGCGATCGGTATGGAACAGACCTTGAAGAATTTCGGATCACCCGATAGCGAATTCCTCTTCAGGCGAAGCGGGATCGACGTCAAGAAACTCGTCGTATATTTAAGGGAGTCAGAGCGCACCGGAGCACCTCTCGCGCTCATTGGAGCGACCTCGGCGTTCGTGTATTTCTTCCAAGCATGCAAACGCGATGGTCTCTCCTTCAAGCTACCTGAGGGTAGTCGTTTATGTGACGGAGGTGGCTATCGGGGGCGCTTCGGCGTCGTTACCCGTGATGACTACTATAAGATGGTCACCGACATACTCGGAGTGCCCGCTCATTATTGTGTCAATACACTTGGCGAAGGCGAGACCGCGACCAATCTCTTCGATGACTCCCTTTACCGCTACATCAAAGGTCTCGAACCCCGGGAGCGTTCACGCCCGGTGCCTCCCTGGTCACGTGTACGCGCGATGAGCGTCGATGATCTGACTCCGCTCCCAGACGGTGAGGTCGGCCTTTTAGCACATTGGGACTTGGCCAACGCGCCGACCGTGCTCTCTTTGATAACCGATAATCTAGGCTACACTTCGAATGACAGTACCTGCTGCGAGATCGTGGGGCGCGCAAAGCTGGAGAACAATAAGATCTCGAGTCTTCCTGACGAAAATGCGATCGAAGGATCATTGGGAGATACACCGATCTTTCGGATGCTTGAAACGTATGTGAACTTCACGCTCGATCTCAAGATGCGTCTTGCACATCTAAAGGGTACTCAACCCTCTGTGCGTGAGGAGGTCGAGGCGCGACCGACTTCTGTCGCGAGCTGCCCGCAGGTGATCGATGAGATGCTTCTTGCATCAACCGACGAGGAGGCGGCACGTCGCGTCGAGGAGTCGCTCGCTGCTTTTGAGAGACAAGCGAATGATTATTCCGAATAAACGAGAAGGAGTGGACTGAAGGATGGATCTATTGAACATATTACCGGTGATCACCCTCCTGCTCTATGCCATGTCAAGTGTTCTGCTTCTGAGCGCGGTCATTTTTCATCTTGAGCGCGTGTTGACGATCGGGTTCATCGTTTCCATGATCGGGCTTGCTGCCCATGTCATCGGCGCTGTGATGCGTTGGCTGGAAGTCGGACATGGACCGTACTTGGGCTTTTCTGATTCTGTATCCAGTTTCGCCCTACTCTCGGTCGCTGCTTTCGCCCTTTTGGTTTGGTGGAAGCCTTCTCTCAAGATCCTCGGATCATTGGTAATGCCTATCGCCTTCGCGCTGATGAGCGCATCACTGATGGCTCCCGCCTCGGATACCAGTATCACGGTCGCGTTGGCAAGTGTCTGGCTCGGCATTCATGTCTTCTTCGCCAACTGTTCGTATGTGGCGCTTTTCCTCTCCTTCGTGCTCGCGGTCCTCACGTTATTGCGGTCACGTGGCATAGGGAAAGACTCAAAGCTCTTCGCGCGTCTACCGGGTGATTCTGTCATTGATGATCTGATCTTTCGTTTTGTAGCACTCGGTTTCATCTTGTGGACGCTCATGATCTTGACCGGTGCGGTCTGGGCAAACGAGGCTTGGGGCCGCTATTGGGGCTGGGACCCGATAGAGACTTGGTCGCTCATCGTTTGGATCCTATATGCCCTCATTCTCCATTTACGTTTGACTCTCGGCTGGAAAGGTAAGCGATTCGCGGTCCTTGCCGCGGTCGCCATGCCCATCATGCTGTTCTCTCTGATCGGGGTTCCGTTCCTGTGGAACTCCATCCATGCGGCGTATCTGAACTTCGGATAGCCTCACTGGCGAAAAGGTGACACTGGGTCTTGATGCCCAACAGCGAGTTGCGGACCGTTCGGTCCGAAACTTGATATTAACTATTGGATGGTCGTCTATCGAATGCTATCGAGATACTACTTATACCGCGCATACAGCTTGACGTTTTTAGCCGGAACGTTCAACACCTGGGCTCCTCCGGTGGCAGAGCTGTACCAACCTATGAAGGTCTTTCCAGCTTTCACAGGTGCATTCGCATAGGTAGTCGCATCGGTCAGCGAAGCGCCATAAGATTTGCTCACCTTCTTGATGAGCTTGGTCCCATCAAAATACTCGACCGTGTACTTATTAATGGTGTATTTAGCATACAGATCACGGTCGGCTCTGATCTTTGTGATCTTGGTTCCATTGCTCATATACCAGCCTGTAAAAGTGTAGCCGGTGCGAGCAGGACCGGATATGACATTCGAGTCATATGAGGCGGTAGCGGTCTGCTTGTAGAGGACCTTGTTGTGATCATAGTATCTAACACGGTATTTGATGTCTTGATATCTCGCATAAATCTTGACATCTTTGGCGGGCATCGTCATAACCTGTGAGCCACCGGTAGCCGAGCTGTACCAACCAATGAAGGTCTTGCCGGCTTTCTTGGGTGCATTGGCATATGTGGTTGCGTCGGTCAGTGACGCACCGAAGGATTTACTCACCTTCTTGATGAGCTTGGTCCCATCATAGTAAGAAAGGTTGTACTTGTTGACGGTATATTTAGCATACAGATCACGGTCGGCTCTGATCTTTGTGATCTTGGTTCCATTGCTCATATACCAGCCTGTGAACGTGTAGCCGGTGCGAGCAGGACCGGATATGACATTCGAGTCATACAAGGCGGTAGCGGTCTGCTTGTAGAGGACCTTGTTGTGATCATAATACCGAACAAGGTACTTGGCGTCTTGATACCGCGCATAGATACTGACGTCTTTGGCGGGCATAGTCATAACCTGTGAGCCACTGGTAGCCGAGCTATACCAACCGATGAAGGTCTTGCCGGCTTTCTTGGGAGCATTGGCATACGTGGTCGCATCGGTCAGTGAGGCACCGTAGGATTTGCTCACCTTCTTGATAAGCTTGGTTCCATCATAGTAAGAAAGGTTATAGCTTTTAGCGGTATAGCGCGCATAGAGGTTCTGCGCTGCGGTGATCTTGGTGACTTGCGAGCCTCCGCTCGCAGCGGTGAACCATCCGGCGAAGGTGTATCCGGTCTTGGCGGGTCCCGCTATCACCGCGCCGTTGTGTGCAACGTTCGCGGTCTGCAAAAGGGTGGTGCCATCGTAATATCGAACCGTATAGGTCGCCGCCACGTAGCGCGCATAGAGATTCTGCGCTTGGGTCGCGGTCGTCACCTTGGTGCCACCGGTCGCCGCGGTATACCAACCACTGAATACGAGTCCCACCTTGTCCGGTGCGGCAATCCCATCCACTCCCGGCACAATGATCTGCTCCAGGACATAGCCATCCGGCACAAGTCCGCTTCCCAAAAGTGTAGAGCCATCGTAGAACCGAATAATATGAGTCACGGTCGTATACCGTGCATATAAGTTCTGGGATCCGGTTATGGTGGTGACTGCCGTGCCTCCCGATGCGGTAGTGTACCAGCCAACGAAGGTATATCCCGTCTTGGCAGGTCCCGCGATCACGGCAGAGCCATGGTTCACGCTCACCGTTCTGAGAAGCGTCGCGCCATCGTAGTAATTGACGCTGTACGTATTGATCTGAAAGCGCGCATAGACCGTTTGGACTTGCGAAACCGTCTCCACCTTCACCCCGCCTGAAGCGGCAGAGTACCAACCGAGGAATGTATAGCCCACTTTTGAGGGAGTGTAGCCCGGTGTTACCGGATGCCCATAGACCAGTGATCTTGTCTCGATACTTCCTTCGTTATTGAAGGTGATCGTGTAGGAGTTCCCGGTCCACTGGGCATAGATCGTCATGTCTTCTGTCGGCACAAAGGCAGCAGTGATAGCCCCCGATCCGGCAGCGGCACCTTTCGTCCAGCCGTTGAAAGTGTTACCGGTCTTGGTGGGAGTAGGCAAAGTGCCGATCGGTTGACCCGCAACGATAGTGCGTGGACTGGTCGCGGATCCTCCTTGAGAATCGAACGTTATGGTATAAGAGCCCTCTGCCGCAAAAGCAGAAAGAGGCAATAGCAGGAGGCAACTGAGAACGAGGAGTGAAAGAACTGCGACGATCGCTTTGGTACGTCTTGTTGAATTCATGGTTCGCAACACCTTTTCCTTCGCGTCCAGACCGCTTTTTGGGAACCTTTTTGGGAACACTTCATGGTGTCGATAAAGCGGAGTATCTTTAGCCCCACCAACAACCCATGCATGATCTGCGCTCCTAACTCTTGATTATAGCAACACAGCGTGTCGATTAAAAGATATGGTTCTCAAACCACGTATAGGATGTAGTGCTCGACCTTTGTTCTTCCACTCGATCAAGGCTTGGTTTTCCCACATACCTGTCGGGGTGCTCATCATAAGACCCGTAACAACGATCCAAATAAAAGGTACGTCCGAACGTAAAGCGCAAGATCACAGCGATAAGTAGAACGCGGCGGCCATGAGCACCGCGTTGTAGAGCGCGTGAAGCGCGATCGCGGGCCAGAGCGTCTTGCGTGTAGTCGCCAAATATCCCAGCGCGATACCCAACATGACATGGGGCACGAACGCCCAGATACTGGCATGATAGATCGCAAAGAGGAGCGCGGTGATCAGGATTGCGACCCAAGGTGCCATCATCGTCTCGAAAGTCGCTAAAAACACTCCACGAAAGATGATCTCCTCGATGAATGGAGCGAGGACCACGACACTGAATACCGCGATCGCGATACTTACCGGTGTGGTGCCGAACATCGTGAGCAGGTCTCCGGTCGAGCTCGGTTCCCACCCATAGTTCGCGGTCATAATGGTCCAACCTCTCGCGAGCGCCTGGGTCAGCAGCAGAAGACCAGCCACTAACAACAGTGAGATGACGCCGTTAATGACCCACTGCAACGGTGTCTCGAGGTCGTCCTTTTCACTGCGCAGACGATAAAGCGTTGAGAATCGGTAGTTGTGGCGATGCGCGATATAGACGACCACGAGGATCTCGATGACGTAGAACACGAGCACCAGGATCAGCCGCAGCATCGCCTGCCCGCTTCCCGGCAACAATTGGGCCAGCGTACTCTGCACGACATTGCTGCTGACGAAGAATGCGATCACGAGCGTGATGCTAATGAGCAGCACGTCGAACCAATCCCACATCACATCCGGACGCGATTGGGGAGCCGAGGGTCCGAATCGTAACTGCGATCTTGAGTGCTGCTCTTTCTTTTTGGAGTGTTTACCTGCCATTTTACTCGACCTGTGGGAATAATTGGTCGGTCAGATCCGATGGTACGGAAGGGTCTGGGACAGTAGAGTCGGTTCCTTTTGTCCCATTCTGGTATGGTGGGACAAAAGGAACCGACCCAACTGCCCCAGCGGTATCCGACCCTTGCTTTCCCTCATCTAGGATACGCATCAGGTCCTCTTCGGTCAGTATCGTAACACCGAGCGAGACCGCTTTATCGTACTTTGACCCGGGGTTGTCCCCGGCGACCACGAACGAGGTGTTCTTCGAGACCGAGCCCGATACGGTCGCTCCAAGAGCACGCAGATCATCGGTCGCTTGGGCGCGCACCAGATGAGCGAGCGTTCCGGTCAGGACGAACGTCTGGCCACTCAGCGTCTGCGTAGCGGTATCGATCGGTTCGACCTCGAGGTCGACTCCGGCGCGCTCGAGCCGATCGATCAGGGTACGATTGTCCGCCACCTCGAAGAAGTGGATTATGCTTTTCGCGATGACAGGGCCGACCCCCTCGATGGCGGTGAGCTCCTCCTCGCTTGCCTGCGCGATCGCGCGAAGCGATCCCAGCGCTCCGACGAGCGCTTCCGATACCGTCGCGCCGACATGGCGGATCCCCAACCCGAACAGTAGCTTAGGTAGCGGTCTTGTCTTGCTCGCTTCGATGTTTTCGATGACCTTTTGCGCCATCGTCTCGCCGAAGAGCGAGGGAGTGCCGTCCTTGAGCGCGCGATTAAGCTCGAGATCGGTCAATTGCGCGAGCGTCAATAAATAGAAATCCGCGATATCACCGACCAGATCGGACTGGATCAACCGTGCGATCGTCTCGCGCCCGAGTCCTTGGATATCGGCCGCCCCGCGCGAGACCCAATGCTGGAGCCGGACCTGCAGTTGGGCCGGGCACAACGCATTGATGCAGCGCAGCGCCACCTCACTTTCTTCGCGCAGGACAGGACTCCCGCAGCTCGGACAGGTATCAGGCATCGCGAACGGACGCTCGGTCCCCTCGCGCAGCTCGATCAGCGCAGCGACCACCTCAGGGATGACATCACCGGCTTTTCGCACGATGACAGTGTCACCGATCATGAGGTCCTTACGCTCGATCTCGTCGGCATTATGGAGCGTGGCGCGCGCGATCGTCGAGCCGGCGACCAATACCGGATCGAAATTGGCGACCGGGGTGAGTACACCGGTACGTCCCACTTGGATGGTGATGTCGCGTAGTACGGTGGTCTTCTCTTCAGGGGGGAATTTGAATGCGATCGCCCAACGCGGGGCTTTGGCGGTATAGCCGAGTCGGTCCTGCTCGACGAACAAGTCGA
>WRDL01000067.1 GCA_009784095.1 Coriobacteriia bacterium
ATCAATCGGCTCAACCCCAATTCGAACGTCGAGCTATTTGCTAAGTTCGAGGGTACCAACCCGACCGGAAGCATCAAGGATCGCATCGCGCTCGCGATGATCGAGGAGGCTGAACAGACCGGCGCGCTCACCAAGGACAGAACGATCATCGAGGCGACGAGTGGGAACACCGGCATCGGCTTGGCGATGATCGGTGCGGTCAAAGGCTACAACGTCGAGATCGTCATGAGCGAGGCGGTATCGGTCGAGCGCCAGAAGATGATCAAGGCATTCGGGAGCACCATCACCTTGACCGATGCCGATAAGGGTACCGACGGAGCGATACTGAAGACCCGTGAGCTGATCTCCGCCGACCCCGATAAGTACTTCAATCCCGACCAGTTCTCCAACGAATTCAACAAGACCTGCCACTATCGTACGACCGCAGAAGAGATCTGGGAGCAGACCAACGGGCGCGTGACCCATTTCGTCTCGGCGCTCGGAACATCCGGCACGTTGATGGGCGTGGGCAAGATGCTCAAGGAGCGAAATCCGCAAGTCAAGATCATCGAAGCGCAGCCGGTGAAAGGTCACTACATCCAGGGGCTCAAGAGCCTTGCCGAAGCGATCGTTCCTGAGATCTATGACGCCGATGAGATCGATGAGAGTATCCTCATCGATACCGAGGATGCCTACGCGATGGCGCGTCGCATCGTACGAGAAGAGGGCATATTCGTCGGCATGTCGAGCGGCGCGGCGATGCTTGCGGCCGTCCAGGTCGCCGAAGAGATCGACGAAGGCGTCATCGTGACGATCTTTCCCGATCGTGGCGAGAAGTACCTCAGCACCGACCTGTTCCGGGTCTAGTGCCCACCTATCGGTTTTGAATAAAATCTGGGACCTTTTGGGTAAAAATCCACAAGTTAGGTCCGCACGAAATGGCTTCGACTGCTACACTGAAATTATCCAGAATGGTGTGATCTGGTACGGTACTCGGTGGTGATTATTAGGAGGAGATATGAGCTGGAAAAAAGTCCTGTTGTTAGCCTTGGCAGTACTGCTTGCGATTGCCTTGGTTGGTTGTGGAGGTGGCAGTGACGATGTCGTCGATACCACTGATACCACGACCGAGGAAGAGGTAAGTGAAGGATTGCGAATTGCGATCGTAACGAGCCCATCAGGTGTTGACGATGGTTCGTTCAACCAGAACAATTACGAGGGGATCCAAGCGTTCATCAAGACTCATCCCGAGTCGACGGTCAACGCTATTCGTGAGACCGACTCCGCTATGGCTATTCCGGCGGTCGAGGCTATCGTGGGAGATTACGACGTCATCGTCACTCCCGGGTTCCAATTCTCGGGCATCACGGAGATCGCACGCGCGAATCCCGATAAGTACTTCATCCTCGTCGATGCGTTTCCTGCCGATCCCGACGATCCATTCGGTGATCCGGTCGAGGTCGACAATATCTATGCCATGCAATTCGCCGAGCAGGAGAGTGGATTCTTCGCGGGAGTCGCTGCCGCTCTTGAGACCAAGACTGGCAAAGTCGCCTTCATCGGTGGCGCAGCCTATCCGGCGGTCGTGAACTATCAATTCGGATTCGACAGTGGTGTCGCATATGCCAACAAGCATTTTGATACCGATGCTGAGGTCGTTGAGATCGCAAGTTATGCCGGAACGGACGTCTTCGATAACGCGGTCGGCGGTAACTATGTCGGCGCGTTCGACGACGAAGCCGGTGGCAAGCGTGTCGCCGAGGCACTTCTGGGTGAGGGCGCGGACGTTCTCTTTGTCGCTGCAGGTGGCTCCGGCAACGGTGCGTTCACCGCGGTCAAAGAGTCACAGGATGCATGGGTCATCGGTTGCGACGTCGACCAATTCGCCGACGGCGCCGATGGTGATCGCAATATCGTACTGACCAGTGGACTCAAGGTGATGGACATCAACGTCGAGCGCCAGCTCAACGCGATCGCCAGCGGTACCTTCAAAGGTGGGAACTACACGCTGCAGGCCGATACCGATTCGACCGGATTTGTGAACACCGAGGGGCATCACCAACTCAGCGAGGACACACTCGAAAAACTGAATGCACTCTTCGAGGATGTCAAGAGTGGTGCGATCGTCCCCGCAGGGCAATTCACCGACTTCGGATCGGATGATTTCGTCGGTCTATAAGTTGCACGAGACTGAACTGATCGTTACGCGATCGGTCTGACGATAGTGAACTGCTAGAATGGAGGGCGACATGGAAACTGTCGCCCTCTTTCAGTTATGGGACTGAGGAGTTCGTGCGTGGGAGATACAACTCTGCGAGCTGATGATAACTACATATTGGAACTGCGGGGAGTCACCAAACGTTTCCCCGGAGTTGTTGCCAACGACAAGATAGATCTCGCGATCCGCAAGGGGGAGATCTTCGCACTGCTCGGCGAGAACGGCGCGGGAAAATCCACATTGGCCTCAATGGTTTTCGGTATGTATGAGCCCGATGAAGGCGAGATGATCGTCCGTGGAGTGCCCACACACATCGCCTCTCCCCAAGAAGCGGTGGACCACGATATCGGAATGGTGCACCAGCATTTCAAGCTGATCAGCAACTATACCGTGACCGAGAACATCGTCCTAGGCGATGAACCGCTGCGCAGGTTGGGAGGGATCTTACCCTACATCGATCTGAAAGGCGCGGAAAAGAAGATCGAGGAGCTCTCACGTAACTATGGGCTCGAAGTCGACCCGCGCGCGGTGATCGAGGACATCGGAGTATCGACCCAACAACGTGTCGAGATCCTGAAGATGCTCTACCGCAACGCCGAGCTGCTCATTTTCGATGAGCCGACTGCGATGCTGACCCCTCAAGAGATCGAGCATCTGCTCAACATCATCAGGGAGTTGCGCGAGAGTGGAAAGACCATCATTTTGATCACCCACAAATTGGAGGAGGTCAAACAAGTCGCCGATCGGTGCGCGGTACTGCGCGAGGGGCGCTTGGTCGGTGTCTTCGATGTCGCGACAACAAGTACCGCCGAGATGGCCGCGATGATGGTCGGACGCGAGATCACGTTCGACACTGAAAAACCGCCGGCGCGCTTCGGCGACGTCGTCTTACAGGTCGAGGATCTCACCGTCGAGGACGCGAATAAGTTCGCCCGCGTGAGCGATGTGAGTTTCAAGGTACGCGCCGGAGAGATCTTCGCGATCGCCGGTGTCATGGGAAACGGTCAAGTGGAGCTTGCCAACGCGATCGCCGGACTGGCCCACATAAAAGCGGGAACGATCCGGCTCAACGGAGCCGATATCACCCGCTATTCGGTACGAAAACGCGCGCTTGCCGGCGTGTCCTATATCCCGGAGGATCGCCATGGGGTCGGTCTGATCCTCGATTTCCCGCTCCAACACAATCTTGCGATGAAGTCGTATTTCGACGAGCCGTTCTCGTCCCATGGGGTCTTGAAGGCAGCCGAGTTCGAGGACCATGCCGCGCGTCTGATCGACGAATACGACATCCGTGCCGGGCGCGCGGGACGCTCGATGACCCGCGATATGAGCGGTGGCAACCAACAGAAGGCCATCGTTGCACGCGAGGTCGAGGAGAACAGCGATCTCATGATATTCGTACAGCCGACACGCGGGCTCGATATCGGTGCGACCATGGCGATCCGTGAACGCATCGTCGAACAACGCCAGCGCGGTAAGGCGATCTTGCTGATCTCACTCGAGCTCGACGAGGTCTTGGCGCTGGCTGATACGATCGGGGTCATGTATGGAGGACGTATTCTCAAGATCGCTCCCGCCTGCGAGCTGACCCGCTCGCAGGTCGGTGAATATATGATGGGAGTCAAACGCTCATGAGAGCATTCGCCAATAGAGCAAAGCTTCTGTTCGCTCACCTGTTGGGAAATGAGCGTTGGCAAGGTCTGGCGATCCCGATCTTCTCGATATTGTGCTCTATGATCGCCATCACGGTCATCGTGATGATCCTCGGCAAGAATCCACTCGAGGTATTTCGCAGCTTGTTGGCGGGATCCGGCTGGTTACCGAAGGCGACCTATTCGGGCGGAAAGTCGATGCTCACCGATTTCATGGATATGCTCGACACCTTCACCCCGATGCTGTTCGCCGCACTGGCGGTCACCATCGCGCTGCGCAGCGGCCTGTTCAACATCGGTGTTTCAGGTCAGATGCTTGTCGCAGGATTCATTGCAACGGTGACCGTGGGCTACAGCACGCTTCCGGCGATCGCCGCCCGTCCCCTTGTCCTTCTGGTCGCGCTGGTGGTGGGCAGTCTGGTCGGTTTGTTGATCGGATGGCTCAAATACCAGTTCAACATTCATGAAGTCGTCTCATCGATCATGCTCAACAACATCATCGCCTATATCACGAGCTTCTACATCAAGACGCAGCTTTTCGATGTGGTCTCTCGTCATTCGAGACAGATCTCAGCCGCCTCGCGTCTCGAGATCGCGCCGATACACATCGGGGACTCGATCACGACCTTTCCCATCGGGCTTCCGCTGGCGTTGCTAGCGGCGTTCGGCATCTGGTTTCTGCTGAGTAAGACGACCTGGGGGTTGGAGCTGACCGCGGTCGGTCTCAATCCCAAGGCAGCCGAGTATTCGGGCATCAAGGTCGGACGTTCGATGATGCTCGCAATGACTCTTTCGGGTGCGTTAGCGGGACTGGCGGGTGCGACCTATTACCTCGGTCTCTTCAAATCGATGAATCCGGGCGAGTTGACATCGGTCGGTTTCGACTCGATCGCCGTCTCGCTATTGGGCAATATCCATCCGCTGGGTGTGATACTGAGCTCACTGCTCATCACTACGCTCACGAAGAGTGCGGTCTATATGAGCTCGACGGTCGGGGTACGCCAAGAGATCACCTCACTGATCGTGGGTATCGTGTTGCTATTCTCGGCGTGTGCGGGATTCATCCGGTTGTGGGTACAGCGTATGAGACAGGCTGAAGACGACCTGACCGATGAAGAGACCGGACCGCCTGATACCGGCTTACTGACAGACAGCGAGATCGCACGCGATCCGGGACTGTGGAGCATGAGCGGAGGCGAGGTACGGTGAATACGATCATCATCGATGGTCTGAGTTTTGCCCTTCCATTGTTCATCATCGCTATCGGTGGCATCTACTCTGAGAGAAGCGGTGTGGTCAACCTCGCACTCGAGGGACTGTTGGGATTCGGTGCCTTTGCCGGTGGTCTGTTCGTCGCCGCCACCGCGGGTTATTTCGCCTCGACTTCGGATGCGCCGATGTATTTCAGCTTCTTGGTCGCGGCACTGGGAGGTGCACTTTTCGCGACGCTTCATGCGGTGCTCAGTATCAACTTCCTTGCCAACCAGGTCATCAGTGGCGTGGTCGTCAATATCGTCTCAGTTGCGTTGACCGGATTTCTGACCTCGACGATCAACGCGTCCTTTTTCGGTAATCCCTCGGTGAAGTTCATGCTGAGGACCTCTCCTCGCTGGACGGTCCCCTATCTTTCAGATATACCGATCATCGGAGCGGTCTTTACTAATTTCTATCCGTTCGAGGTCATCATCCTGATCGTTGCTGCATTCGCGTGGTATCTGCTGTATAAGACCCGTTTCGGCATGCATGTACGCGCGGCCGGCGATAATCCTCAAGCTCTTGAGAGTGCGGGGATCAACGTCGCACGCACCCGTTTTATCGCGGTATTGATATCAGGAGCGCTCTCGGGCATCGGAGGTATGGCGTTCGCCTACTCGATCTCGACGAACTTCTCACCGGCGATCTATTTTGGTTCAGGTTTTCTCGCGATCGCCGCTTTGATCGTAGGTAACTGGAAGATCATCCCCACATTTGCCGCGTGCCTCGTGTTCGGGTTCGCACGCAGCGGCGCCTATTATCTGGTCTTGCGCGCGAATGCGGATGCCAGTGTCGTCGACCTTGCGCTGATCACACCTTATTTGATCACCTTGCTCCTACTGGTATATTTTGGGAAAAGCAATCGTGCTCCGCGCGCCTTGGGCGAGCTTTACGACAAGAGCAAACGATAAACCATGAGATTCCACCTGAGTGTGTCGAACGGCGCTAAGATCGCTCAGTCACATGCTCTTTGTATGCTCCTGTCGCAATCTGCTTGTTCTCCTTCTCAGATGAAATCTCAAGGCTTATCGAACGATGAATGAGGTTAGAATGATCCATAAGCTCAACACCTATATCGATCATACCGATCTTTCGCCGGATGCCAGCACCGACGATATCGTACGCCTCTGCGAGGAAGCGAAAGAGCATCACTTTGCCGCGGTCTGCGTCAATCCGGTGTGGGTCAAGACGGCGGCACAACAACTCAAAGGTAGCGATGTCGCTGTCTGCAGCGTGGTCGGATTTCCCAGCGGTGCACACAAAAGCGAGGTCAAAGTTGCAGAAGCACAGTTGGCGCTCGATGAGGGTGCCGATGAACTCGATACGGTCATCAATATCGCGGCGCTTAAAGCCGCAGACCATGAGGGGGTACGTGCCGATATCGAGCCGCTCGCGCAACTGGCCCATGAAAATGGCGCGATACTCAAGGTGATCCTGGAGGTCGCGTTACTCAGTGACGAGGAGATCGAGCGTGCAAGTCGGTGGGCCGCCGAGTTCGGTGCGGACTACATCAAAACATCGACCGGTATGCTCAAAGGAGAGAACAGCGGAGCCACCGTAGCGGCCGTCGAACTGATGCGTGACAGTGTCGATCCCCAGATCGGCATCAAAGCTGCCGGAGGGATCCGCGATCGTGCGACCGCCGAAGCAATGATAGAAGCCGGCGCGACGCGCCTTGGTACCAGCTCATCGATTAGTTTTATCGAGGAAGACTGAGCTAATTTTTTAATTAGTGATACTACAAAAATCAACGCAACACATGGAAACGGACGCGAAGTATACCTATAGCAACGGCTGGACGAACGTGACGCATGCCACAAATTATTCTGGAGGAAGTACTAAGCGTGCGACCGTTAACGGCTCAGAGATCACGTTTGATTTTGCCGGAAGTGAGCTGGGTATTTATGCGGCAAAGGGCACCATGATGGGTAAATACAACGTCTATCTTGATGAGGATCCCACCCCGGTCCTCGTGTTGGACGGCTATGGGACTGCTTCGGCTTTCCAAAAGCTCTACGGGACGCTTACGGTACCGGAAGGACCGCATACCGTGCGCCTCAAAGCGGTAATCACATCCCCTGCGACCACCCTTGAATTTGACTACATAAACGTCAAAGGTAGAGCACCCAAGATCACCAAATGGTTTAGAAACACCACGCAAGGAGCTACGACGCAGACCACGAGCTACTCATATGACTCGCTAGGCAGGAGGATCACTGCCTTTTCACCTGATGAAACGATCGACTATACCTGGGCAGGATCACGCCTTGGTGCGATCAGTGATAATGCGGATGAAGTCTCATATGTTTATGATGGGGATGGACAGCGTATTTCAAAGACCACTACCCAAGCTGAGATCACTACGAAAACCTCATATATCTATGATGGGCTTTCTTTGCTGGCGCTCTCTTCAACAAGCGAAATGACGACGAAAAACCTGACCTATTTGTACTCTCACAAATCTAGCCCGGTCGGAGCTTTGTATCGCTCAAGTGATACCAGCCAGACCATCGCTTTTGAGATCGTCTCGGACATGCGCGGTGATGTACGTGAGATGAGAGATAGTGCCGGTGATGCGTTTGCGCGATTCGACTACGATGCCTACGGAAACATCCGCGCAGAACAGGTATTTGCGACCAGTCTCATAGATGAGGTAGCCGCCCAAGAGATCGTTGAGATCCAACCGCTTCGCTATGC
>WRDL01000068.1 GCA_009784095.1 Coriobacteriia bacterium
TAAAGATTGTTGTTACCATCTTTCAAGATGAAGTCATATTCTTTACCGTGAAAAGAACCATCCCCTAAATCACCGTTAAATATCGAGGTCTCCTTGATAAGACTTACGATTCGCATTCTTACATCATCACTATAAGACATCAACTCAGTCCCTCAATCCCGTGCCGCTTCACTAGTATGCGGATCAGTGACTATTTCGTCTGAATGAGATGTCTGAGTTAGCTCGCCTGCTTTACTCTCGACCACCTGCTCTCTCAGTTTATAAGGAGCATGACGAGCCGATATCGCTTTACTTCGCATCTGACGAGCTTGCGATGAAGTAATCAACCCAGACCTGCGAAGGTTTCCGATGCTTTTCTTCTCCTCTCGGAGTGTGGTAGTTCTTTGATCTTTGGTTGCACGCCATGCCGCGTAAAGCTCTGGATCATTGTAGATCTCTGTAGCAGTAAGTCTATCATCCTCATTGACTTTCACTGAGGGCTTCTCTGTGAGTTTGTTGATGAGAAGAATGTTTATTAAAGTATCTGTCCAATCTCTACTCATTTACCTGCCTCACAACCTTTCCTGTATTCACTCATTCAATAATAACCGCAAGCTGGACTTCTGATTTGTAAAGACTCGAACAACCGTTCTCGCATAAGCATATTTCAATGCCAAACGAGGGGAGTACTTTTTGTTATTAGGTCATTGGGACTGGCGCGGAAAGCGCTTGGGGTATGCGCCCGCGCGGAGTTCCGCAGCCGCGTATCGACTCGCATCTGAGCAAGAGATAATGCGGCGAGGACTGTTTGAGCACGAAGCATACCGCAAGCGGTAAGCCGCGCCTCAGCTGCTCTGCGCCAACGAAACAGGGCTCCTTACGGAGCCCTGTCGAGTGCGCTGGAACGTTATCGCTCCCGCAAGAGAATTGCGGCGCGCTACTTGTTGGCGGCTTCGCGGGCGGCCTCGTAGTTGGCGATGATCTTTTTCTGCAGATCGCCGGGGACCTGTTCATAGCCCTCGAGTTTGATCGTGTAGGTGCCGGTGCCATGGCTCAGTGAGCGCAGGTGCGGGCTGTAATGCACGACCTCGGCATACGGTGCGACCGCTTTGATCAGTTGCATACCGGCTTCGGGTGCATCCATACCCATGATGCGTCCGCGCAGACCGCTGACGTCTCCCATGACTGCGCCGGCGTAATCATCGGGCACGAGGACCTCAAGATAGGCCATCGGTTCGAGGATTACCGGCGAAGCTTTCTCGGCGGCCGCCTTGAAGCCGATACGCGCAGCGGTCCGAAACGCCATCTCGTTGCTGTCGACGCTGTGATAGCTTCCGTCATAGACCGCGACCTTGACATCTTGGACCGGGTATCCGGCCAGTACGCCGCCAAGCATGGTCTCTTGGACTCCCTTATCGACCGCGGGGATGAACTGACGCGGGATACGTCCTTGGATGATCTCATCGACGAATTCGTAGCCGTTGTCCTGGTTGGGCTCCAGGCGCAACCAGCAGTCAGCGAACTGACCACTGCCACCGGATTGTTTCTTGTGACGGCCTTGCGCTTGAGCGGTCTTGCGGATCGTTTCACGATAGGGGATGCGCAGATCGACCAGCTCGGTCTCGACGTGGTAACGATCGCGCAAGCGATTCATCAAGACCTCGATGGCAGTATCGCCCAGACCGCTGATAACGGTCTGCTTGGTCTCGTCGTCGCGCGTGAGTTTGAGCGTCGGGTCCTCATCGATCATCGCTTTGAGCGCCGAACCCAGCTTATCCTCGTCGGCCTTGGTCTTAGCAACCAACGCGACCGGATAGAGCGGCTCGGGCAGCGGAAGACTCGCGAATTTCACTTTATGACCGGCGGAGAGCGTATCGTTGGTCAGCGTGTTGTTGAGCTTGGAGAGCACCACGATATCGCCGGCTTTTGCGGATCCGCTGATCGGCTCGGTCTCCTTGCCGACCGCGCGCAGTACCTGAGCCAGACGCGCCTTATCGCCGGTGCGGGTATTGACGATCTCACTACCCGGCTTGAGCTCGCCGGTCACGATCTTGACAAAGCTCAAACGACCGACATAGGGGTCGGAGAGCGTCTTGAACACGTGTCCGGAGAACGGCTTGTTCGCATCGAAAGCGACTTCTTCGTCGTCGAGAGTGCGAAGCGGGGCGTGATCGGACGGGGCGGGGAAGAAGTTCTTGATGCCATGCAGCAAGCTTCTCACACCGCTCATGTTCTCGGCGCTTCCCACGAAGACTGGGACGAGCGCCCCTTTCATCATGGCGGGTTTGATCAAGCTGGCCAGCTCTTCTTTGGTGAACTTCTCACCGTCGAGAAACTTCAAAAGAAGCTCATCGTCGGCTTCCGCTGTCGCGTCACCGAGCGCTTCGGCTGCCGCCTCGGTCGCCGCGAGGAGATCCTCGGGGATCTCGGCATCGTGTGTGCCTTTTTCGTCGGTGACGTAGCCCTTCATGCGCACCGCGTCGACGACACCGGTGAATTCATCTTCGGAGCCGATCGGTACCTGGATGGGAAGGATGTTCTCGCCATATTTCTCACGCAACTTACGCAGCGTCTCGTCGAAGTTGGCATGCTCCTTATCCATACGATTGATGAAGAACGCCCTCGGAATCCCCATCTCGCCGGCTATCTTCCAGAGGCGATCGGTCGTGACCTGTGGGCCGCTGACCGCATCGATGACGAAGAGTGCCGCTTCGGCAGCCTCCATGCCGGCGATCGAGTCGCCGATGAAATCGGCGTATCCGGGGGTATCGATAATGTTGATGGTAGCTTCTTTGAAATTAAGAGGAGCAAGTGAGAGATTGATCGAGTACTTACGCTTCATTTCCTCCGCGTCGTAGTCGAGGATACTCTGTCCTGCGTCGACGCTTCCCAGTCGATTGGTCACTCCGCTCATGAACAGCATCGCTTCAGCGAGTGACGTCTTCCCCGCACCGCCGTGTCCAACCAAAACGACGTTGCGGATGTTTTCAATGCCAGATGAACCCATAGTACGCTCGCCTCCTCTTTTATCTATGCGCGCACGCATATATTGAGCATATCAAAGACACCTCGCACTACGGCAAGGTGGTTTGTTAACTTCATAACTAATAGTAGCGTACAACTACTTGATTCGCTACTATAAAAGATAAGAGAGGGGAGTGGGAATGCAGGGCATCATAGACATCGGCTCTAACTCCATGCGCCTTTCCATGTACGACACCGATGCGGGAGATGTCAACCTTCTTTTCACCAAAAAGACCATGGCGTCATTGGCCGCTGATATCGATGAGGAGGGCAATCTGACCCAGGGTGGCATCGATAAAGCGGTCGAGACGCTGGAAGGGTTCAGTAAGTTCCTTACTAATCTCGATGACCCGCCGGTATCGGTGATCGCCACCGCCAGTCTGCGCAATATCAACAACACTCAAGAAGCGATCGCTTCGATCGAGCAAGCGACCGGGTTTCAGATCATTCTACTCAGTGGCACCGAGGAAGCGCACTATGATTTCGAAGCGATACGCTGGGGTATGCGCCACAGTGAGGTCGCCACGATCGGCGATTTCATCGTAGTCGATATCGGGGGAGGAAGCACCGAGTTGGTGATCTGCAATGACGGACAGATCCGCGAAGGAATCTCATTGCCGATCGGCTCGCTCAATCAGTTCATGCGCAAGGTCGATCATCTCATTCCCACGAAGGCGAATCGGTGTGAGATCGAGCAGATCGTGCTCGAATACCTGACGGACGAGTGGACGACCGTTCCACCGCATGAAGAGGTCATCGTCGTTATCGGTGGGACCGGGCGCGCTGCGCTCAAGCTTTATAACGCGCATTTCGGGATCGACCACACCAACAACACTATGGAGGTCGATCAGTTGCGTGCGCTCATCAAGACATTCAAACCACGAAAGAAGGAATCGATCGTCCGACTTGTGCGACACGCACCCGAGAGGTTGCATTCGCTCCTACCGGGAATGGTCATCTTGCAGACCATCGCCGGGGTGGTCAGCGCGCACAAGATCGTGATCAGTAACTGGGGTGTCAGAGAAGGATATCTGATTCACATGATGGGTAAAGGTGAGGATAATGGCTGAGAAGAACTCAAGGATCCGCAAAGCGCTCGAGCACACCGACATCTCGTCGGTCGAAGCCGGCTATGGCACCGATGCCGAAGAGAAGGCGACGCGCAAAGCCGCCGAAGAGCGGATGCGTAAACTCCGCAGTAACTATATGCTCAACCGTGAGCTGTCCTGGCTCAAATTCAACGAGCGCGTGCTCGAAGAGGCATTCGACGAGAAGAATCCCCTGCTTGAAAGGCTACGTTTCATCTCGATCTTCGGTACGAATCTCGATGAGTTCTTCATGGTGCGGATCGGTTCACTGCTCGATATCCAGCTTATGAGGCCAAAGCTGGTCGACTCGAAGACCGGTTGGACATTCGACGAGCAATTCTCGCACGTCTACGACGCGGTGCGCCCCCTATATAAGAGGCGCGATGAGGCCTATGAGCTCGTCGAGGCTGCGTTACGCAAGAATGGGGTCTACAACCTCGAACTCGAGGACCTGACCAAGGATGATCACGCGTTCATCAGGAAATTCTACGACACCGCGATCGCGCCGGTGCTCTCGCCACAGGTGGTCGACGCGCATCATCCTTTCCCGCATCTCATCAATAAGAAACCCTATGTGGTCGCTTGGCTCAAACACGACAATCATACGATGCTCGGGTTAGTGCCACTTCCTGACGATATCCCCTATACCGTCTTTCTCCCTTCCGGTGGTGAGACGGTGCGCTACATCCGTCTTTCACGCATCATCTTATCGTTTCTGTCAGAGACTTTCCCGAACTTCAAAGTGCTCGACAGCAACCTCATATGCGTGACGCGCAACGCCGATATCGATCCCACTCAGGAAGGGTACGACGTCGATGAGGATATTCGCTATCGCATGAAGCGTCTGCTCAAGCGTCGTCAACGTCTCGCTCCGGTGCGCCTGGACTGCATCAAGCCGCTCAGCCCGGCGCTTGAGGAATACCTGCTTACCAAGCTGGGTATCACCAAAGACGTGGTGTTCTACTCGAAGACCCCTCTGGTCATGAACTATGTGGGAGGGTTGACCAAGCATATTCCCGAGCAAAAGGCCGCGCTGATGCTCTATACCCCGTTCGATCCGGTACACACACCGAAGCTGCCCGAAGGCATGTGCTATCTCGAATACGTGAGTGAGAACGATGTTCTGCTGTCGTATCCGTATGAGTCGATGGACTTTCTACTCAACCTGATCAAGGAAGCCGCTGAAGATCCCAGCGTGCTCTCGATCCGCATCACGATCTATCGTCTCTCGTCAAAAAGCAAACTGGTCGACTATCTGTCACGCGCAGCCGAGAACGGTAAGGATGTCTCGGTGCTCATGGAGTTGCGCGCGCGCTTCGACGAGGAGAACAACATCAATTGGTCCGAACGGCTTGAGGACGCAGGATGCCAGGTATCCTACGGGCTTGACAGCTACAAGGTACACTCGAAGCTCTGCCTGATCACGCGTCGCATCGGGACCGAACTTGCCTATATCACCCATATCGGGACCGGTAACTTCAATGAGACGACCGCGCGGCTCTATACCGATCTGTCGCTTCTGACCGCCGACAAAGAGATCGGAAGCGATGCCGCCGAGGTGTTCCGCAACGTCGGTGTGAACTACACCGACGCGCGCTATCGTCGTCTGTGGGCCAGTCCGGCCACCATGAGGATGAACATCATCAAGGCGATCGAGGATCAGATCGACCGCGGCAAGAAAGGGCGAATCATCATCAAGATCAACGCGCTGACCGACAGCGAGTTGATCGACGCGCTGGTCCGTGCTTCGCAGGCCGGGGTCAAGATCGATATGATCATACGCGGTATCTGTTGCATGAAACCGGGCGTCAAAGGTTTCACCGAGAACATCCGGATCATCTCCATCATCGGTCGCTTCCTTGAGCATTCGCGTATCTACTGGTTCGGTGAGAAGGATCCAGTCGTATACTTGAGCAGCGCTGATTTTATGACGCGCAATCTGGATTCGCGTGTTGAGATAGCCGGACCGATCGATAACGAGGATCTACGCGCGAAGGTACGCCGCGACCTCGACCTCATGTTGGGCGAGCAGACCCGTCGTTGGGAGATGGAGCCGGAGGGCACCTACTGCTTGCTGCCAACCAGCGGCGAGGTGATCGACTCGCAAAAATTCCAATTGGAGGTAGCACGTGACTGAGTTCTCTTTTCCCAGCGCC
Organism: Coriobacteriia bacterium; assembly: GCA_009784095.1. Classification (GTDB taxonomy): domain Bacteria; phylum Actinomycetota; class Coriobacteriia; order WRKU01; family WRKU01; genus WRDL01. Next base: position 6,248 of record WRDL01000068.1, read on the forward strand.
AACCCCGGCTCGAGCGTCTACGCGTTTCGAATGGAGCCGACAGGCGAGGTGCGTGGTGTCATACAGATCGCCCACGGTATGGCTGAGCGGATCAGCAGGTATTTCGACTTCGCACAATTCTTAGTCGAGCAGGGCTTCGTCGTGGTCGGCAACGATCACCTCGGTCACGGAAGGACGAAGGCAGACAACGAGGGATACGGCTTCTTCGGACCATTCCAAGGGCGCAACCTCCTGGTAGCCGATATGTATCAGCTCACCGAACTCACGCGTGAGCTCTATCCCGATGCGCCCTACTTCGTGCTCGGTCACTCCATGGGCTCATTCCTCCTCCGCGAATACCTCACCTTACACGGTGATGAACTGGCCGGTGCCATCATCATGGGGACCGGCAACCCTTCTGCGACCACGCTGAGCTTGGGGCTGGGACTTTCACGCTTCATCGGCGCGCTGCGCGGAGATCGCTATCGCTCACCGATGATCGCCAATATGGTCGATGGGACCTATAATCGCAAGATCGCCGACGCGAGGACCCCATTCGATTGGTTGACGAAGGTATCGAGTGTGGTCGACGCCTATAACAAGGATGAGAGTACCGGTTTTCGCTTCACGATGAACGGCTTCGAGCACTTTTTCATCAACATCATCTACGCGGTCAGCGATAAAGCGTTCGCGCGTACACCCAAGGACCTTCCGATCCTGGTCGTAAGCGGTGAGCAGGATCCGGTCGGCGCATACGGCAAACAGGTCGTCGAGGTCGTCGAGAAGTATAAGGCGGCTGGTGTCGAGGATGTGACGCTGATACTGTATCCCGATGATCGCCACGAGATACTTAACGAGACCGACAGATTGACGGTCTATCACGATATTTTGAACTGGTTGAACCAATATGTGATTGCCGAGGATGCCACGAAGGTACTTGCCTAAGTATGCTACGCTAGGACAAATTGCTGGCTGGGGATAACTCACAAGAGGGGAAAGAAATGGACTACATCGCAGTTTTCGACCAAGGGACCACCAGTTCTCGTTGTGTGATATTTAACAGTGATGCCAAGGTGATCTCACACGCCTCTGAAGAGATCAAGCGCTTCTTTCCACGTCCCGGTTGGGTCGAGCAGGACGCGATGGAGATATGGTCATCACAGTTCGGTATGTATACGAAGGCCCTTGCAAAGGCGCAATTGACACCTCACGAGATCTCAGCGATCGGTATCACCAATCAACGTGAGACGACCGTGGTGTGGGATAAGAACACCGGCGAGCCGATCTGTCTCGCTCCGGTATGGCAATGTCGCCGGGGCGCCAAGCTCGTCGACGAGTGGGTCGCAGCAGGACACAGTACGATGATCCACCAAAAGACCGGTCTGATCCCGGATGCCTATTTCAGCGCAAGCAAGCTGCGGTGGATCCTCGATAACGTAGAGGGTGCGCGGGCGGGCGCCGAGGCGGGTGACTACCTTTTTGGCACCGTCGATTCGTGGTTGATATGGAA
>WRDL01000069.1 GCA_009784095.1 Coriobacteriia bacterium
ATGCCAATGCTATGGCGAGATAGATACGCGCCTGCACACTCTTCTGGTAGTTCTTACCCGGTACATCAAATAGATTCAGTAGCATAATCAGTCCTCCTCGAAAAGAAATATATCTTCAATGGTCGAATCAAAAAAGCGAGCGATCCTGTGGGCAAGGGCAAGAGATGCGTTATAGCGCCCTCTCTCGAGCGATATGATCGTCTGCCGAGTGGTCGAGACTGCGCGTGCCAGCTCTTCTTGCGTGACCTTTCGCTCCTTGCGTAACTCAGCGATACGGTTATTCATTCACCCTCCCTTCGCTTCGGCTCAAAGTGTTGTCGGCCAACATCAACAGTAAAGCACGCTTTACAATAATTGTCAAGTATACTTTACATTACTGTATTACCTCATCAACTTGTGATTATTCGGCAACATTGTGGGAGAATGGATATGGCAATGGTGCCAATTGGAAGGAACTGTTACGGAATTAACGCGCAGGACAGACTACGCGATCCGGATGCTCATGTACTTGGCAGAGAACCCGGATCAGGTTCACTCGGTGCGAGAGATCGCAGAGCAGAAGATGGTTCCCTATGCGTTCGCTCGCAGTATCCAACGTGACCTGATCGATGCGGGGCTTGTCGTCACCAAGCTCGGATCGGCCGGAGGCGCTCTTTTGGCGCGTGACCCCAAAGACATCGATCTATTCGAGGTCATCACCGCGATACAAGGTGAGCCCAGCTCGGCGGTATGCAAAAAGGAACCCGACTGGTGCGCCGTGATCGATGACTGCAAAGCGCATCCGATATGGGTGGAACTCGATACGCAGATCAAGGATTATCTTCAAGCACAATCGATCGCTGACATCGTCTAAGTATCAGCTTCTCTTGTACTAGAATAGAATAGATAAACGTCCCGTGAGCAAGGAGAGTTCGTGGTAAATAAGTATAACGCGCCTAAGGGCACGGAAGATCTCTATGGGCCCTCTGCCCGTATGTGGGACTATTGCATGGATGTGGCGCGCGACGTGTTCGAACGCGCGGGCTACGAGCCGATCTATACCCCGATATTCGAGTTGACCGAGGTGTTCACCCGCGGGATCGGGGAGGCGACCGATGTCGTCGGCAAGGAGATGTATACCTTCGAAGACAAGGGTGGACGCTCCATGACGTTGCGCCCTGAGAACACCGCCGGTGTCGTGCGTGCCGCAATCAACGCATCGCTGACCGCCAATAACGCGGCAGCCAAACTCTATTACGGGGGACCCCAATTTCGTCATGAGCGTCCTCAGAAGGGAAGACAGCGCCAGTTCTATCAGATCGGCGCAGAGCTACTGGGCTACGACTCGCCTGAGGCTGATGCGGAGATCATAGGACTTCTCTGGCATTACTTCGTCGAATTGGGTATTCCCCCCTCGTCGATGCGCATGCTCGTCAACTCGATGGGGTGTAAGAATTGTCGACCCACCTATCGCGATTCGATCGAACGCTTCATTCTTACCAACGCCGACGATCTGTGCGCCGAATGTGTACGTCGCGCGGATACGAACCCACTGCGCGCACTCGACTGCAAGAACGAGTCATGTCGTGAGGTGCTCAGCGAAGCACCTCGTCTGATGGATGCGCTGTGCGCGCCTTGCGCCGACCACGACAAGCAGGTACGCGTGTTGCTCGATCTTGTAGGGATCCCCTTCGAACAAGATGACTCGCTTGTGCGTGGTCTCGATTACTACACACGCACCGTCTTCGAGATCCAGACCGATGATGGTCAGGGTGCTCAGAACGCCATCGGCGGGGGAGGACGCTACGACGGTCTTTTCGAGGCGTTGGGCGGCAAACCGACGCCGGGCATCGGCTTCGCACTCGGGTTCGAGCGTGCAGCGCTCGCGCTCGAAGCGGTCGGTATAGACATGGCGATCGGCTCGGATTGCGACATCTATGTCGCCTGCGCGACCGATGATCTACGCGCACGCGCATTCAGTGTTGCCGATACACTGCGCGAAGATGGGATGTATGCTCAGTCCGACCTGGGCGACCGCACGCTCAAGGCGCAGATGAAGGCGGCTAATAAGGCAGGTGCCGCGTTCGTCGCCATCCTTGCGCCCGACGAGGACGCGCAAGGTGGCGTGACGCTTCGTGATATGCACACGAAAGATGAAGTGTTCATGACCTATGACGCGCTTTTGAACCTACCGGAATGACCGGTGGCTGCCCACCATTGATCACGGATGACTATGACCGAACGACTAAGGAGTGACCAGATATGTTGACACCGCAGTATTCAATCCGTTCGCACGTCGCTGAACAGCTCAGCGCCGATCTGATCGGTACGACCGTCACTTTGGCAGGCTGGGTCGCCAAACGGCGTGACCATGGAGGTCTCATATTCGTCGATATTCGTGATCGCAGCGCGATCGTGCAGTGCACCTTTGATCCCGATCAGAGCGGTGAGGCATTCGCGCTGGCTGAGACCATACGTCCCGAATGGGTCGTCAAGGTCACCGGTGTGGTCGCTGCGCGTCCCGAAGGGACGGTCAATCCCCATATGGTGACCGGCGAGGTCGAAGTGCTCGTACACGAGTTGGAGGTACTCAATCGCTCCAACACACCCCCGTTCGAGATCGAAGACGACACCGATACCGATGAGAAGATACGTATGCAATGGCGCTACCTCGATATCCGCCGTCCTGAGATGACACGGACCCTCGAGCTTCGCTCGAAAGTGACCCAGGCGTTCCGTAGTGCACTTGAGGATCTGGGTTTCATCGAGGTCGAGACCCCCATCCTGTGCAAGTCGACTCCGGAGGGCGCGCGTGATTTCATCGTACCGTCGCGCCTCAACGTCGCAAAATTCTACGCACTCCCGCAGTCGCCTCAGCTGTTCAAGCAATTGCTGATGGTCGGTGGTGTCGAGCGCTATTTCCAGATCGCACGGTGTTTTCGCGATGAGGATCTGCGTGCCGATCGCCAGCCTGAATTCACCCAGGTCGATATCGAGATGAGTTTCGTGACCCAAGACGATGTGCTCGGTATGACCGAGGAAGTGATGGCGCGCGTCATGGAATCGATCGGCGAGTCGATCGAGATCCCGCTGCAGCGCATGACCTACGACGATGCGATGGAACGCTACGGGATCGATCGCCCCGACATCCGTTTCGGCCTGTACTTGGTCGATCTGAGCGATATCGCTGCAACGTGCGGTTTTGGCGTATTCGCCAACGCGGTCAAAGAGGGTGGGGTCGTCAAAGCGATCAACGCGAAAGGTGGCGCTGAGTTCAGCCGGAGCCGGATCGATGCGCTCGAACAGGTCGCCAAGGAAGCCGGTGCCAAAGGTATGGCATGGATAGCGTTTTCCGGCGACGGTACGGTCAAGGGCCCGATCGCGAAGTTTCTTGCCGAAGAGGAGATCACCGCGATACGCGATCGGCTCGAGGTGCAAGACGGGGACCTGATCGTCTTCGGCGCAGGAGAGCGCGATATCGTCAACGAAGCGCTCGGTCTGGTGCGTTTGGCACTTGCAGACGAGCTTGGAATTGTGCGTGAGGGATTCGCCCCGCTCTGGATCATCGATTTTCCCCTGTTCAGACGTGATGACGAGGATACCCGCTGGGTCGCCAACCACCATCCGTTCACCCGTCCGTTCGACGAGGATCTCGAAAGACTCGAGAGCGATCCGGGAGCGGTCGGCAGTTACAGCCACGACCTGGTGATGAATGGATTCGAGGTCGGTGGCGGTACATTGCGTATCCATGATGCCGATCTCCAGCGCAGAGTACTTGGCGTTCTCGGCCATGACGAAGATGCGGCACGAGAGCAATTCGGGTTCCTGCTCGAAGCGCTTGATTTCGGTGCGCCACCCCACGGCGGGATCGCGTTGGGACTCGATCGCTTGGTGATGCTGCTCGCGGGTCACGATTCGATCCGAGAGGTCATCGCATTTCCCAAGACCTCGAGCGGGAGCGATCCGATGTTGGGCGCGCCGGACTCTGTCTCGCAAACGCAACTCAAGGAAGCGCACCTCAGGATAGACTAGTCGCAGGACGGGTGAGGGGTTCACGGCGTTGGCATTCGAGACGAAAGAGCAAGCACTCGCATTCGTGGAGGCGATGCGTCTGACGGTCAAGGGCAAAAAGGGTTTTACCTGGCTGACCGGTGAGCTCGACGATCTACACTCCTATATCGAGTCTATCGCCGATGAGAATGAACAGCTCAGGAGGCAAAACTCGGATTCACCCTAATGGATTATTGGTGATAATTCGATGACATTTTTACCGTTCATCGGAAAATCCTTCTCTTAGCGTAGAGGAAACGATACACTATAGGTGTGAGAGATTGGCTGTGATGCCGAGGTCGAAAAAGTACGGCTGAACCAACATTTTTTCGATCGGGGCTCTAATGATCCGAGGCACTATGGGTATCCTCCGATGTTGTGGAAGCCAGAATGGCCTCGTGCGGGCACCCACCTGGTATACCCAGGTTCACCCCCTCGACCCCGGCATTACAGTCAATCTCCGTGCGTATCCTCTCCCGTCATCCCAAGCCTTGATCCCCCCTCATATCTTCTTGCCGTAAGAATGAAAACGAACAAATGTTCGTATCTTGTGCTAGAATGCTATCGGTGAATCGAATACCGGTAAGGGGAGTGCGGTCCTACCTTGTTTGCTAGACTAATACCATGAAACAATCAAGCTTTTTCGATGACTCGGTCAGCGAGGCACGTGCTCAAGTAGCACCGCTTGCCGTACGAATGCGTCCTCGTACTCTCGACGAGTTCGTCGGACAGGACGAGGTGGTCGGTGAAGGCACGTGGCTGCGACGGGTGATCGCCGCAGATGCACTTTCCTCGATCCTGCTCTTCGGTCCCGCGGGAACCGGTAAGACCAGTCTTGCGCGCATTATCGCGGCGTCGACCCAAGCCTACTTCGACGAAGTGTCGGCAATCGGAGGAACCGTCTCCGACCTGCGTAAATCGCTCGAGTCTGCCGCAAATCGCCTTGCGATCGAGGGGCAACGCACGATACTGTTCATCGATGAGATCCACCGCTTCAGCAAAAGTCAACAAGACGCCCTGCTCCATGCGGTCGAAGATCGCATCGTGGTCCTGATCGGGGCGACGACCGAGAATCCCTATTTCGAGGTGATCAGCGCACTGGTGTCGCGCTCACGTATCATCGAGCTTACCCTGCTCTCTGACGAGGAGGTCGCGCTTGTCGTCCGCCGTGCATTGACCGATGAGAGAGGGCTGGCAGGAAAGTATGTTGCCTCAGACGAGGTCATCGATGCGATCGCCGCGCTCGCCGGTGGAGACGCGCGTGTCGCACTCACCACATTGGAGCTTTCGTCGCAACTGGCGGATATGCAGCGACCGGATATCGCTGAGGGACCGAAAGTACTGACGCTCGATATGGTCAGTGATGCGATGCCGTCAAAACAGATCCCCTACGACAAGGGGGGTGACTACCATTACGATGTCATCAGCGCGTTCATCAAGTCGATGCGGGGGAGCGATCCCGATGCGGCGATCTATTGGATGGCGCGAATGCTCCATGGGGGAGAGGATCCCAAGTTCATCGCGCGCCGTATGATGATCTTCGCCTCAGAAGATGTGGGAAACGCGGATCCGCGCGCGCTCCTGATAGCAGAAGCGGCATTCCGCAGCGCTGAGGTGATCGGTATGCCCGAGTGTCGCATCATACTTGCCCAAGCAGCGATCTATCTTTCGCTCGCACCGAAATCGAACGCCGCGATCATGGCGATCGATTCCGCACTCTCGATCGTGCGTGAGGGCAGCGAACATGGGGTGCCCAGCTATCTGAGGGATCGCCATCGTCCCGGCAGCGAGGAGTATGGCAAATATAAGTATCCGCACAACTATCCGGGCGCGAAGGTCGCGCAACAATACCTTCCGGACGCATTGAAGAAGACCACCTTCTATCGCGGGAGCGACCGTGGGTGGGAGGGGCAGCAAAGATCATGATCATTGTCGTGACCGGACCTATCTGTGCAGGCAAGAGCACCTACATCGCTCACCGTGAAAAAGAGTTACAAGAACAGGGTGTCGCGGTACGGACGCTACCACTCGATACCATGGGGCACTCGGTTCTGACCGAGATATATGGTCCGAATATCGATCGCGCCTGGATCGCGCAGAAGGTATTCTCCGATCCTGAGGAACTCAAGAAGCTCGAAGAGATCGTCCATCCCCTCGTTTTCGAGAGAGCGCATCGCTACTCCGAAGAGTTCCTTACCGACAATCCCGACGGGGTCGTCCTCATCGAGACCGCCATCCCGCTCTCGGAGACCGACCATCCTTGGATCCGTGATGCCCAGTTCATCGTTTTGGACGAACCCTTTGAGACGAGACTCGAGCGTGCGCTGAACCGCGGTATGAGCACCGAACAGTTCGTGCTGCGCGACAATGCGCAACGGAAGTATCGTTATGAATAGGTGGCAAGAAAAGGGCATCGTCGTATGACCCAAGTCAAGAAGGTATCGCAAGATCGCCGTGTCGCCGTACGCCCCTTCACCGTTCACGCACCGTTCGAGCCGAGCGGTGACCAACCGAAAGCGATCGACGAACTTGCCGAAGGGGTCGAGCGCGGATTGCGCCATCAGACACTGTTGGGTGTGACCGGTAGCGGAAAGACCTTTACCATCGCGAAGCTCATTGAGAAGACCCAGCGCCCGACGTTGATGATGGCACCGAACAAAACGTTGGCCGCGCAGCTTGCAGCCGAGCTCAAGGACTTCTTGCCTGATGCCGCGGTCGTCTACTTCGTCAGTTACTACGACTACTACCAGCCCGAAGCGTATGTTCCGGCGACCGATACCTTCATTGAGAAGGACTCGTCGATCAATGAGGAGGTCGAGAAGTTGCGACACGCCGCGACCGCCTCGCTGCTCTCGCGTCGAGACGTCGTCGTGGTCGCCTCGGTCAGTTGCATCTACGGTATCGGCTCACCTGAGAGCTATGCCGGCATGGCGGTGTTCCTCGATACCGCCGAGTCCTATGATCGAGACCAACTCATCAGCGACCTGATCGACATCCAGTACGATCGCAACGACTACTCGCTCGAGCGCGGGACATTCAGAGTGCGCGGTGATGTCATCGACGTATTCCCCCCGTACAGCGACCACCCCATCCGCATCGAGCTCTTCGGCGAGGAGATCGACAAGATCGCCGAGGTCGACCAAGTGACCGGCGAGGTGCTGGGCACCTTCGAGATGCTACCGTTGTGGCCGGCTTCGCATTATGTGACCGAGCAGAAGAAACTTCAGGAGGCGTTGGTATCGATCGATGATGAGCTCCAAGATCGCCTGCGCCAATTCAAGAGCGAAAACAAACTGCTCGAAGAGCAGCGCCTCAAGATGCGGACGAACTACGATCTCGAGATGCTCGAGACGATGGGTTTCTGTAGCGGTATCGAGAACTATTCCCGTCACCTCGACGGGCGCGAGCCGGGACAGCCCGCCTCGACGCTCATCGACTATTTCCCAGACGACATGCTGTGCATCATCGATGAGAGTCACGTGACCGTTCCGCAGATCCGCGGAATGCATGAGGGGGACCG
>WRDL01000070.1 GCA_009784095.1 Coriobacteriia bacterium
GCATGAGGTGGTATTTCCACTTGGCATAGGCGCTGTCCTCGACCAGACCGCGCATGACCGAGTAGTCCAGATGCGTGTGGCAATCGACGAATCCGGGCAGGATAGCGCTCAACCCCAGATCGGTGACCTCATGGTCGGGGTGCTTGGCCAAGATATCGGCGAGTGGCCCCACATCGATGATGGTATCTCCCTCGATCACGATCGCTCCGTCTTCTATATAAGATGAGGTGATCGGTAGGACGTAGCGAGCGGTGTAGATCATAAGGTCTCTCCTAAGACGGTCGTTCTTTTTCGTGACTACTATCTTCTCCGATAGTCGCGGTATCGGCAAATGCTCCCCTGGTCCGCATCGTTTCATCGAACTGACGATGGATGTCACTGGTCGCTTGGCGATTGCCACCTGAAACCAGATTACCGAACTCTTCGCGCGCCCACAATCGAGCACATGCGAGCATATTGGAGGGACGAAAGAAGTTCACGTCCCACTCGAGTTCTGACTTCTCGCACACGGTCGACTCGGAGAGTTTAATAAACTCGTCGGAATAATCCATCAAAGCGGTCGAGCGGACCGGCTCTTCCATGCGATCGATCTCCTCGACGCGCCGCATCGCGTCACGCGCCTGTTCGATGCGTATCTCGGTGGTCGCGGCTACCGCAGGATCGATCGCGCCGGCATCGCGTTTGATGCGGTTCATAAGCAGCCCCGCCTCATAGGTCGTCTCAACGAGTTCATCGCGACTGAATAGCGCGCTCTCGTAGTTCAGGATCTGCTTCCAACTGGGCTGGAGCATGAGCTGGCGATGCTCTTCGAGGGTGTGAGCACGCAGCGAATAGCCGTACTCCTCAGGGTCATCGAAGACTTTCGAGCCCGGATCGAGGAACGGTGCCATCGGTGAGATGAACGTCAACAGACGCGGGTCGTTGCCGAGCCGCTCGTAAAGACCCTTACAGTAATTCACCGTTTCGAGCGCGGATCGTGCGTCCTGGCCGGGGATCCCCATCATGAAGTAGAGGTCAAAGCGCGTCGCACCATGAGCAAGCGCCTCTTTGATGCTCGCTTCGATATCATCCATCGTGTAATGCTTCTTACCGAACAGGGATCGGATCGCGTCATCGTGGGTCTCGACGCTTATCTCAGCGGTCCAATCATCCAGATTCGCCTGGAGCAGCTCGTAGATCTCAGGTTTGGGGGGTCCGAAGAATTCGAAACCGACCGGGGTCTTGATGTTCTCCTTGCCCAGTGCGTTGAGGAATGTGTGTGCATAATCGGAACCGGCTTGTAAAAAGTCATTGAGGACGAATATCGGTCCCGGCAGATATTTGTGCTGGTTGGCGAGCTCGCGTGCGAGTAGTTCGGGATCACGGAACGCGATCCTTCCACGTCCAAAGTGTTTTTTAAAGGTCGTGGCGCTCCCACCGCAGGTCACGCAGTCGTGGGTGCACCCGCGACAGGTGATCGTGGCTCCCATCGGATAGCGTAGCCAGTCTTTGAATGGGATACTTCCGAACAGGTCGCGATAACGTAGCACGCTCTTCATGTTGTAGGCGAAATCGAGCGCCGGCCCGTTGAAATCGGTCGGTACCCAACTCAGTTCGTTGATGCGATGTGCGCCGCTGGCGTCTCTCCAACTCAGGTTGGGCACATATGCAAGCAGCTCAGCGCGATAGGTGTTTCCTTCGGCAGAAAGAATATCCATCAATTGCTTGAACGGCTCCTCGGTGCTGTCACCACGCAAGACGAAATCGACGCATTCGTACTCGAGGAGTTGATCGTGGTAGTAACTTGCTGAGATCCCGCCGATGATGACCGGGATATCGGGATGCTCGGTTTTGCAGATGCGCGCGACCTCGATCACGCCATGGCAGTGCGGCATCCAGTGCAGATCGATACCGAAGATCATCGGGTTCAAGGTGCGGATCGTCGCCTCGACATCGAATCGGTCGCTGCGCAGCATCAGATATGCGAGGTTTATGGTGCGCACATGGTAGTTGGAACGTTCGAGATACTCAGCGATCGTTGAGAGACCAAGCGGGTAGACCTCGAAAATAGGAGTTGACGGGACCAGATCGGAGACCGGCCCGAACATCGTGGGGCGCCTCCGAAAGTCATACACCGCAGGCGCATGGAGTAATACTACATCTGATCGAGCCATACCGACCTTCCTTGCGCGCATACTCCTGACTGGATCGTGGGCGCGCAGTTACGATTCTTAATAGTACCGCATATCGTTTAGCGATGGGGTCGGGTCCTGAGACAGTGGGGTCGGTTCCTTTTGTCACATGTTGCCTCAAAAGATCGGTTATGACCATCTAAATTGCGCAAAGGGAACCGACCCCACGGTCTCACCACTGTCTCACTCCCCACGGTCCCATCAAGTATAATGAAGCGTGATGAGCAAACTAGCAGTTTTGATACCGTGCTATAACGAGGAGATGACCATCGGAAAGGTCGTCTCCGATTATCATGCGATCGCGCCTGAAGCTGACATCTACGTCTACGATAATAACTCGACAGATCGGACCGCGCAGATCGCGCGGGAATCGGGCGCGATCGTGATCGAAGAATATCGTCAGGGAAAAGGCAATGTGGTGCGCTCAATGTTTCGCGATATCGATGCCGACGTCTATCTCATGGTCGACGGTGACGACACCTATGATGCCGCAGATACTCTTGCGCTTACCCAAGATGTACTTGAAGGACGTGCTGACATGGTCGTGGGCGATCGCCTCTCGTCGACCTACTTCATCGAGAACCGGCGCGCAGGACACAACACCGGCAACCGGATGGTACGCTGGTTGATCAATCTCATATTGCGCAGCGATATTCGCGATGTCATGACCGGGGCGCGCGCACTGTCACCCGCCTTCGTCAAGACCTATCCCACGCTTGAGGAAGGTTTCGGTATCGAGACCGAGATGACGATGCATGCGATCGACAAGAACTTTTTGATCACCCAGCACAACGTGGACTATCGCAACCGCCAAGAAGGGTCTATCTCGAAAGTCGATACCATGGGCGACGGATTTCGGGTGCTGAAAACGATCTTGGCACTCTTCAAGGACTACCGCCCCCTCGCCTTCTTCTCGCTGATATCGTTGATCGCGCTCGTCATATCCTTTGTTCTGTTCCTCTTTCCGGTACTCGAGTTCATGGAGACCGGTTATGTGACCCGGTTCCCCATGCTGATCGTCGCTACCTCACTTGGCATCATCTCGTTTTTATCGGGTGCGTGCGGTATCATCTTGGATTCGATCCGCAAGCAAACACGTATTCTCTACGAGATCGAGCTGACGAGGGTCAATGAATCTCTCGGCAAGCGCGCATAACACCTTTCTGGTCGAACGCTCATTGATCATCGGCAAACGCCTGCTCATCTTGGCAGGTATCCTCATGTTGGCAGTAGCACTCGGATTCGGACTTTTGGTCGTGACGCGCTTTCTTCCTGCCGACATCATCGTCGACAACATCGCTCGCGACATCGCGGTCATGCAGGCGGAAGGGCTCTATCCTCGGCTCGCGGGAAATGCGATCGGTAACGCTCAGGATAACTTCACCGACGCGGTCATGCTCTCACTCGCGATGCCGGTCTCTGATATCAGCGCGATCAAACAAGCGGCGACAAGCGCGAATTGGGAGGTGACCGGGGCGCTGTGGGAACAGGGAAACGACCCGATCCGTTCGCTGGCGGTGCGTCTCCAAAGGCTTCCCACCGAGGCGAACAGCAATTACGCCACCTATTGGCAGGGCCATGTCATCATAGTGCGTACGTTGCTCCTCTTGTTCTCCTACACCCAGATCCGCACGGTGAACGGAATGCTTCTTCTTGCGGCGTTGATTGTGGCACTCGCTTTCTTATGGCGACGGCTCGGCGGATGGACGTCATTCGCGTTTCTCTTCTCGATCATTCCACTCGCCCCTTTGACGATCTTTCGAAGCATGCAGTATGTCAGCATGTTCTACCTCGCCTTCTTGGGCATGATAGTGGTATTCTATCTGCAAGAGCAAACTGAGCTTGATCGCTGGGACCTTGAGTTGTTCCTCATCCTCGGTATCGCGACCGCCTATTTCGACTTTCTGACGACTCCTGTGATCACCTGGGGTATCCCGATGCTGATGATCAGCGTGCTGATCCTACACGATGCGAACCGATCGTTGTCGCACGCTTCGACGCGAGAGGTCATGTTCAAACAGCTCAAAACGATCGTGCGCACTTCTATCGCGTGGACCGCTGGCTACGTGTTTATGTGGAGCGCGAAATGGATCGTCGCCGGACATTTTTTAGGCGGTCGCATACGCGACAGGGTGCTCGGCAAACTAATGGAACGCGCCGGAGCGACACAGACCGTCGGTGACCGAATCAGGGCGCTGCTCTCCAATGTCGCGGTCATGATCGCGCCGACCGAGCTGACCGGTAGCACGTGGAAGATCGCCGTGCTCATCGTACTTGTGCTCTTCGCAATCTGGTTCACCATTTGGCTTCTCACGAAAAGCGGGACCAAGAGGGTCTTGCTTGCATCTCCGCTCCTGCTGATCGCCGCCTCACCCTATCTGTGGTATTTCGTGGTGAGCAACCACTCAATGATCCACGCGGGGTTTACCTACCGCGCTCAGTGGGTCAGCATTCTCGGTCTGCTTCTTTTCTTTGTTATGAGCATCGATAGGCGAACATCGATCGGGGATTCAAGCGGACCTTTGCCGGATCAATATGAGAACAACTGACCAGTAAAATGATACGTCAGGGTCTAATCCTGACGTATCAAAAGGGACACGAGGGTCCGACCCTGACGTCCCAAATGGTACGCGAGGGATACGAGGATTCGACCCTTACGTACCAAAAGGAACCGATCACGCTTACCCACTATGAAGCTGCGCCCCGAAGGGCGCAGCGGTAGGTTCTATCGATCAAGCGCGATCTAGAGAGCGCCACCCCGAACGTGACAGGCAGCACAGAATGTCGGCTCATGGCAATCGAAGCACTGAGCGGCACCATCGACTCGACATGGTACCCAGTGTTGTTGGAGCCACGTGAGACTGTCATCCCACTCGAAGTCCGCGGTATTCGGCGGTGTATGGTGACATTTCGTACAAGCCGCTTCTCCGCCGTGACAGTTCTTGCATGCATCCATATAGGTTTCGGCTTCGGCTTTGTGGTTTTGCAGGAATCCCGGTGGGTGAGGCATCTCGACACCGCCATGGCAATCGTTGCAGAAGCTCTGTTGATGGCATGAGTAGCACTCGTTGAGCTCCGCGGCATTGGGAACATTCTCGACCGCGAGGCTTTCCTCATCATGACTGGCGTGTCCGTGGAAGTGCGCCCAGAATTCCTCGATATGTTCGCTCGCCTCGCGTGCACGCTCGTCTTCCTCGGCAGCGAGCTCACCGTGAACGCTGATAAAGTCGTTGACCTTGTGGCTTGCCGGTACCAGATCGAAGTCATCGGTGTGGCACAGCTTACACTCACCCGAAACCTTGAACGGAGTCGAATGATCAGCCAGTCCGTCGTTCTCAAGACGGTGGCAACGATAGCATGCGACCATCTTCATGAAGTCGAAGTGGCCTGCGCTGACCTGCCCGGACTCGGGATCGATCAGGACCGGCGGCATACCATCCTCGTTATGAGCGACACGGTTGTGACATACCGTACAGGAGATGTTGCGTTTCGCGTGCGCGTCATGATCCATGATGATACCCGGCGAAGGCGTCACGAATCGGTCGCCACCGATATGGCACTGCGTACACTGCGTGCTCGGCATCTTGTATCCGTTCATCGCGACTTCGCTTATCGGATTGAGCGGAAGCTCGAAGGTATTGGTTATCGTGGGAGGAAGCTCGGCGAGAGCCTCGACTTTGTGAAGGAGGAAGGTCACCGGATCTGCTCCGGCAGGCATATGACAAGAGACGCACGAGATTCTGCTGTGCGTCGAGTTGTGGTATGCCGCAATGGCGTCATCTTGGACTTTATGACAGATCTGCGCGCAGAACCAATACGAAGTCGTCGCGCCGACCATTACTGCCACAAAGAGGAAGAGGAACGTCAGGAGGGTCAAGAGCCAGATTATAGAGCGAGGCCGGGTAACTGGGTTTTTGAACGCTTCGATAAGACGTCTCATACGTGAAACCTACCATCCCTTCACCAACATTACATAAACATTGAACGCAGGCTTGAAGCTGCGCACGTACTTAGTATAACAAAGATACCTTTTATGTGAAGTATTTTTAACGCGTGGAAGAGAGCCTTTAACGCACACCACAACCGGTCAGAATGACCCTGACCGTCTCGGTAATGACCTGCAAGTCGACAGGAGTAATACATCTAATAGTGATGCAATTAGCATATCAGGCGAGGGTATAAATCTTGCCTATTGAAACACCAATCGACCTGGTTTATTCCTTCACTATTTGAATCGCTTGATAATTGTTCTAAGGCTTACAATCAGGACAGCGAAGATATAGGGGTGATGCATTCGCAGCAGCACGAGTGAGAGTAAAAGACAAAACCGTTATTCTGTAGTAGAGGGCAGGGACTGATCCTCCCCCGGATGAATAAAGGTATGGGCAATTAGCTCTATGGAAATAAGAGTACTGCTGATAAGCGATTCCGTTTCTATATGCTGTCGTTGTAGTCAAGTAGACAATCGCGTTATCAGGAAGTGGCTTTACCCAGTTTGGGTCAGCCTTATAGCGCGCGTAGACCTTGATGTTCTTAGCGGGCATCTTGGTTACTTGGGCTCCGCCGATTGCCGAGCTATACCAACCAATGAAGATATACCCATCCTTTTTGGGCGCATTGGCATAGGTTACTGCATCAGTCAGAGAGGCTCCGCTCGTCTTGGATGTGATCTTTATCAGTTTAGATCCATCATAGTAGTGAAGGTCATATTTGGTCAGCGTGTATCTGGCATAGAGTTCACGATCTGCCCTGATCTTTGTGATCTTGGTTCCGTTGCTCATATACCAACCGGTAAATGTATAGCCAGCACGCACAGGACCGGATATGACCTTCGAGTCATATAGAGCTGTCGAGGTCTGCTTATAGAGTACGTTGTTGTGATCATAATACTTAACTCTGTACTTGATGTCTTGATATCGTGCATATACCTTGATGTTTTTGGCAGGCATTGTGGTCATATGCGCTCCACCGGTCGCTGAACTATACCAACCGATAAAGGTTTTTCCCGGCTTTACTGGTGCATTGGCATAGGTGACCGCATCGGTCAGAGATGCTCCAGAAGACTTGGATACCTTCTTGATGAGCTTAGCTCCATCATAGTAGTGCAGATCGTATTTGGTTGTTGCGCTAAATCCTTCTCCTATTGTCACGAATAAGAATACGAGCAATATTAGTATAGTGCAGGTAAAGAGTACTGCTTTCTTTGTATGATCGTGAGATAAGCATTCAGAACGAAAAAGTGCGCACATAATCGAACCTCCTAATGGA
>WRDL01000071.1 GCA_009784095.1 Coriobacteriia bacterium
CTCGATGGAATCATCCTATGGCCTGGGAGCGATCATCGGGGGAGCGTTCATCGCCTGGTGGGGTGGGATGGAGAACCGTATGACGATGTCACTGATCGCCGCTGTCGGTCTGGGTGTACTCATGGTCGCTCTCGGTTTCGCGTCCTATTGGGTGTTCGTGATCCTCCTGTTCGCCTGGGGCCTTGTCGGTCCCCTGTACGATACGCCGTTCGTTACGCTACTCCAAGAACGCGTCGAGCCCGATATGCACGGGCGGGTGTTCGGTTTCCTCCAGGTCGTCATTGCAGCAAGTATCCCACTCGGCATGATGCTTTTCGGTCCGCTGGCGGATATCGTGCCAATCGAGTACATCTATATCGTTTGTGGGTTGCTCATCATCGTTCTTGCGGCGTTTGCTCGCTATGGCTTGAAACTCGAGGAAATATAGCATATGAAATCAAGCGCAGTGAGCTATCTGCCTGACGCGCTCTCAATGAGCAGGATCGCGTTGACGACGTCGATCATTGCGCTGCTTGTCCGAGATGAGATCCCTGTCCTTGTCATTCTCACTCTTATGCTCCTGGTCTTCGCTTCGGATCTGCTCGACGGCAAGTTGGCACGAAAATTCGACAGTGTGTCAAAACTGGGTGCGGTACTCGACATCATCGCCGACGGGTACTACGTCTTGGGAGTCGGGGCCATGCTCGCGTATCGCGGTATCATTCCGCCCCTCATCATCGCCTGCCTGGCGACCGCATTCCTGGTGTTCTTGCTCACTTCTCGTATGAAAAGGGACGGAGTCGCGATCGAGCAAGAACAAAGCGATCCTCATCGACCGTTCGTCTTCGAGAGGATCGGACGCTCCATTGCGGTGTTTTTCTACTTCCTCCTTCCTACCCTTATGTTGGTGCTCTGGTGGTCCGGGGCGGATCGGGCTATCATCGAAGTGGTCACGAGCCTCTGCGTCGTGCTGACGATAGTCTCTATTACGAACCGGGTGAGAATGCTGTTGCGTACCTGAAAGGAATCTGACCAATGCACTTCAACACGTTATTCTGGATCATCGTCATCATCGTCGTCTTGCAGTTCATTTGGAGCCAGGTCCTGTCGGCATTGAACCGTTCACGCATGAGTGATACGTTGCCTGAAGAACTCGTCGGCATCTACGATGAGGCGGAGTACGCGCGCCAGCAACAGTATCAACGAGCGAACAGCAAGCTCAATCTGGTCGAGCAGGCGGTCATGACACTCGTCATGCTTGCGGTGCTGTTCACCGGCACACTCGGCACACTCGAGAACGCGCTCGCTGCCCGATTCGACAACGAGATCGTGGTCGCGATCGCCTTTATCGCCATCGTCGTCAGTCTCATGATGTTGATATCGCTTCCCTTCAGCTATTACGACACGTTCGTCATCGAAGAGCGGTTCGGGTTCAACAAGGCTACGCGTCCTTTATTCATGCGCGATACCCTCGTCAACCTCCTGCTGACACTCGTGCTCGCTTCGGTCGCTCTCGGGGTGATCGTCTTCTTCTATCAACTCACCCCCGAGTGGTTCTGGTTGTGGGCATGGGCGATCCTGACGTTCTTCTCGGTCGGGGTCAACTATTTCTACTCCCAGCTCATCGTGCCGCTTTTCAATAAACAGACGCCACTCGAGGATGGTGAGCTGCGTGACAGTCTGATGGATCTGGGGGAGAGGACCGATTTCTTGATCGAGGATGTCTATTTGATCGACGGTTCCAAGCGCTCGACGAAAGCTAACGCGTACTTTACCGGTTTCGGTAAAAAGAAGCGGATCTGCCTCTACGATACCCTTCTCGAGCAGATGGATACGCAAGAGATCACCGCGGTGCTCGCCCACGAGATCGGACATTACAAGAATCACCACATTATCACCGGTATGCTGCGAGGCGTGGCGATCAACGGATTTCAGCTGTGGTTGATGTCACTGTTCCTGAAAAGCCCCGCGCTCGCGGAGGCGTTAGGTTCGAAGACGGGAGACCCATCGGTGATTCTGGGCATTATCGCGTTCGGCATGTTGTTCGGACCGATATCGGAACTTCTCGGTCTGGTCGGCAACATCATCTCACGACGCAATGAATACCAAGCCGATGGCTTTGCGGCCCACTATGGGTTCGCAAACCCGCTGATCGAGGGTCTCAAGAAGATCTCTTCTCAGGCACTCTCCAACCTCACTCCGCATCCTTTGGTGGTGTTTTGGAACTACTCGCATCCGACATTGCTCCAGCGCATGCATGCACTGATCGATGAGGGGACCCAGCTATAGGTTCTCCTATGCGCCGGGATACTCTTTTTGGAGTAGGCTCGTCGAGCGATAGGCGGCGACATCCTCGCTACTCGCCACTTCGATGAAGGCGTTACTGATCTGCGGGAACTTCGCTTTCAGACTTTTCTCGATACGTTCGATACTTGTATCGATCTCACCGGAGTGTAATGTGGGATCGAATTGCACATCTGCGTTTATCAGAAGGTCTTGTGGTCCGAAGAATTGCGAGCGGACGACACCGACATCCTCGACGCTTGGATCGGCGGCGATCAACGCGCGCATATCGAGCAGCTCATCGGTCTCTAGCCCCTCGCCGATGAGTAGTGCCTTGGTCTCGCGTAGCAGTACGAATGCGACCGCCATAAGAAGCAGACCGATCAGCACCGAGGCGATTCCGTCGAGTTGCGGAATACCGAGCAGGTGACCGAAGAATACGCCGGCAAGTGCGATGAGTAGGCCCGTTATGGCAGCGCCATCTTCGAGCACGACCGTGTAAAGTGATGGATCCTTCGACCGTTTGATGAAGTCAAGCGCGCGCATCTTACCTTTTGCTGCACGAAAGTGTTTCCATGCGACCCCAAACGATGCTCCCTCGATAAGGATCGATAACGCCAATACGATATAAGCGGCCGTGGGGTCGCCCAATTGCTCGGGAAAGCGGATGTTATGGATACCCTCGTATACCGAGACCCCGCCACCGACGGCAAAGATCGAGACCGCGACGACAAGTATCCAAAAATAGAGTTCGCGTCCGTACCCGAAGGGATGGGTGACGTCGGCCGGTTTCTTTGCTTGATGCATGCCTAAAAGGACCAAGAGACCGTTGCCACTGTCGACGATCGAGTGGATACCTTCCGAGAACATCGCCGCAGAACCCGTCATCGCAGAGGCGATGAACTTTATGACACCGATAGCGATATTCGCGGCGATCGCGGCGATGGTCGCTGCTTTCGACTCACCATGTGCTTCGGGCGTATCATCATGTGTATCGAGAACGATACTATTGTCGGACATATCGATCCTTCCCATCGATCTGATTCGTGCACTCATTGTAGCGTATCACCCGCTGACGACCGTCGCTGCGAGAGGCTTCACAATAACTGACACTTCACCTCACACGGCATCCACACTATGATCGGCTTGCCACGACCGTTCGTGCCGACAAAGTATGAACCCTTTATGGGGTTTGGTGCACCGGGCGACAGGCAGGTCTTTCTTACCTAGAATAGAGTCTATGAAAAAGAGCAACGAAACAAAACGGATAGCATATATACGCAGTGGGGGACAGACCGGGGTCGATCGCGGAGCGCTTGATGCGGCGCTCGACATGGGCGTCCCGATCAATGGTTGGTGTCCTCGGTGTGGGCTGGCTGAAGATCTTCCCGACGCACCGGGACTCTTGGCGGATTACCCTCAACTGATCGAGACCCCTTCCGGAGGTTACGAACAGCGAACGTTGTGGAATGTGCGGGATTCACATGCGACGTTGATCATAATCCCCTCGACTGAATGGGAATCGTTCGGGACGACGATGACGATCGTCGAAGCTCAGCATCTGCATCGTCCGCTCTTTATCGCGAAGCCTGATGATCTTACAAAAGTCGAGCAATGGCTCGCAACTCTTGGATTCGAACTGACGTTAAATGTGGCCGGTCCGCGCGAGAGCCTTTCACCGGGTGTGTATGACAGCGCGTACGAGATGGTCAAAGCACTGCTGGCAGACGATGTCGATCACTAAATTAAAAAGAACGGTCATGATGGGTCCAGAGCCGATCGGAGCACTTCGCAAGGTCGCGTGGGTCACCGACAAGTTCGAAGTGACCTGGCAGCCGGTCTGGCAATAGGGGACTATGCGTCTGTTCATCGCGGTCAACCTTAACATCGAGACCAGAGAGCATGTACTGCGCTTGCAGAGTGAACTGCGCGAACAGGCTCAAAGCGGTCACTATACCGCGCCGCAGAACCTGCACCTCACTCTCATCTTTTTAGGTGAATGTGATGATTGGCAAAAGGAGAAAGCCGTCTCGGTCCTTGATGAGGTGGTCTTTGAACCATTCGATATGATCGTTGAGCGGATGGGTAGGTTCAGACGGGATCGTGGAGATATCTGGTGGGCGGGTGTGCGCAACACACCGGCGCTGCGAACGGTCCAACAAGATCTTTTTGAACAACTGAAGGATGCGAGTTTCGAGCTTGAGAAGCGACGATTCCGTCCTCATATCACATTGGCGCGCAGCATACATGGTGAAGCCAAGCCGCGAGAGATCTCATCTTTTGCCGAGCACGTGACCCGTATCGATCTTATGGTCTCGGAGCGTATCGGCGGTCGGCTGGTCTATACTCCGATACACTCGATCAACGCTACCCTTCGATGACTTTGACATAGAAGATCCGATTGCGTGGGGGATCGAACTCACAGAAGTACACTCCTTGCCAGGTACCGAGGACCGGTCTGCCGTTCTCGATGATGATCGTCTCGCTCGCTCCGATACACGATGATTTCAGATGTGCCGCGCTGTTTCCCTCCCCATGACGAAACTGTCGACGATCAGGAAATGCCGCATCCAACCCCAGCAATAGATCATGGACGACATCGGGATCCGCATTCTCGTTGATGGTGATGCCTGCCGTCGTGTGCGGACAGTATACGATTGCGATTCCGCTCTCCACCCCGCTCTGCGCGATGCTTTTCACAACTTGCGACGTTATATCGTAGAGATTTTCTCTCGGGGTCGCCAACGAGTGCTTTGAAAAAATGCCCATCATGCCTTCTTTCCCGTAAGGAGTTTTGCCTCCGGTAGCTTTTTGGAGAGTTCCTTGTCGAATGTCCAAAGTGGAGGAGCATTCATCGTTTTGGCGATCGCGACGAGATAACAATCAGTAAATGAAAGTGATTTGTGGGCGGAGAAATACCGCAAGGTCACCTGCATAACTTCTCGATTACAGTCAATCTCTTTGAGCATCATAAAACCTGAGAGCAACTCAACTATCTGGGATCGCGAAAACTCGTAATGACGATCGAGTACATACACTAATTCGATAAGTGCAGCATCAGAGACAAAGAAGCGCTTTCCCGGACTGTGCACTAATTTTTTTGCTGCTTCAAATTGGTCAGGAATGTCTCTGAGCATCAATCTCAAGATGACATTGGTATCGAGGGATTCACGTCTCATGGCTCTCACAACCGCGGAGTGCGTGCATCATAGAGCGCGGCGGTATCTTCAAGTGGAATTGTTCCGGGCTTGATCCACGAGTTGAATCGGTCCGCCATCTCATCGATCGATTGAACTCGTCGAATTATCAACTCATCACTTTTTTCATCGAGCTCAAATACGAGTCGATCACCGGACCTCAAGTCCATCTTTTTCCGCAGAGAGGAAGGGATAACTATCTGTCCGCGACTTGAGATAACCGCTGTTGTCATACTATGCTCCTCACATCTTACTATGCTAGTAATGACTTACAATGCTAGTAATAGCTTATTAATAGAGTAGCATAAGAGGTAGGAAGATATGCTTACTACTTTGATATCACACAGACCGAAAGTGTCTTTCCTGACCACGGAACAAATTGTTTGGTGACCAAGTGCAGGCGAGCTTGTGCAAGCATCGATTTGAGATCTTCGAGACTGGTGAAGGTGCCTCCGTCCAATCGCTCATTGAGCCGATTGAACCAAGGACTTCGCAACGGTCCATCGGTGAAAGGGTCACCCAGGACAAGGAGCCCCTCATCTTTGAGGACCCGTGCGATCTGGGATAGTGCGCGCTGCTTGTTTTCCCAGTGGTGCATGGTCTTACCCGCGAACACCACATCGAACGTTTCATCGGAGAACGGCAGATGCTCGACCGATGCGACGTGCCATTGGATCGGTGTGCTCGGGAATGATCGACGCCGGGCGGCCTCGATCGCCTGCGCTGAGATGTCGATCCCTACCAGCTCTGCCGATGGATAGACATCGGTCAGCTGGTTGAGAAATGCTCCCTGACCGCAACCGACTTCAAGGATCATCGTCGCGTCGGGTCTTCGACCACGCGCTTCATCGAGCATCTGTCGTTGTAATTGGTTCATGCTCCGCACAGATCAGGTGTCATGGATGGTGCGACTGAACATGCCACCGTTGCCGAACTCCCAAGATCCGCCCCCCGCGCCGATCGAGAAGTGCAGCTTGGCGATCCCGAGGTCATAGGCGATCCGCTCCGCATCGCTGTTTTCGACCGCGGCGGTCACGGTACCGTCTTTGAGGGTGAAGATGACCGGTTGACGATTGATCGCCGAGGGTGCTTTTTGCACCGCTTTCATACCGCCATAGAACCACCCGGGGATTGGCTCATCGAGACGCGTCATCTCGTCGACCGTCTTGGGCGTTCCCCGATGAGTGATTCGCTTGATAGTCTTCTCACGCGCGCTAAGCTCAGGTTCGACATAGCCGATGGTGATGACACAAGGCACACTTTGCGTACCGACCAACTCGATCGGTGTCGCGTGACGATCGAAAGTCCCTCCGACCCAACAGGTCCCCAGCCCGCGCGCGGTCGCCTCAAGCACGATCAGTTCACCGAAATAGCCGTTCTTCTCGGTCTCGATGAAGTCCTTAGCATCCCCGACCAGTGCGAGGTAGTTCTGTACTCCCGAGAAGAACCCATAGGTCTTTCGAAAGTTCAGAAAAGCGTCCCCATTGCCGACGACAAGGCGCATGTTGAGATCCTCTTCGCCGTTGTACTTGTCAACGAGCGCTTGTAGCGCTTCGACATCAGCGGGCTTGAGCGGTGTGTCGATATAGGATCGGCGCGATACCCGCGTCTCGATAGCTTCCAGTAGATGATCCATCTCTTCTCCCTAGATTACAGACCGGTCCCGATACGATCCCTACATCTTCATAAAGCGTCGGGTCAGCGAGAGCATAGGCTTGAAGTAGGGTTTTTCAAGTGCCCTTTTCACATTTTTCAATTCCTTGCGGATCGCGATCTTTTGCGGACACTTCGTCTCACATCGACCGCACTCATTGCACAGCGATGCGACCGCAGGCGTTGAGGCCATGGTCGTCTGCATCATGTATTTGCCGAATGCGGCGCGCTGACCATCGGTCGCGATCAGGTTATAGCACGCGAAACAGGTC
>WRDL01000072.1 GCA_009784095.1 Coriobacteriia bacterium
ACCATGGCCCGTGCCGGTGGCGGGGGTCTGGGGGCGCGTCGCAGCGCTCAGATGTCGATGCTCGACGAGTTCGGTACGAACCTGACACGCGCTGCTCTCGACGGACAGCTCGATCCGGTCATCGGACGCACCGCGCAGATCGAACGCGTCATTCAGATCCTGTCGCGTCGCACCAAGAACAACCCGGTACTGATCGGTGAGCCCGGTGTGGGCAAGACCGCGATCGTCGAAGGTATCGCCCAGCTGATCGCAGCCGGACTGGTGCCCGAGACCCTTTCGGATAAACAACTCTATACGCTCGATCTGGCCGGACTGGTCGCGGGTGCGAAATATCGTGGCGAGTTCGAAGAGCGCATCCGACGCGTCCTCGATGAGGTGCGCAAGCGCAACGACGTCGTGCTCTTCATCGACGAGCTGCATACGATGGTCGGCGCCGGAAGTGCCGAGGGTTCGATGGATGCGGCCAATATCCTCAAGCCGGCGCTGGCACGCGGTGAGGTCCGCGTCATCGGAGCGACCACCATCGGCGAGTATCGCAAATACATCGAGAAGGACAGCGCGCTCGAGCGCCGGTTCCAACCGGTCATGGTGCCTGAGCCCACGCTGGACGAGACGGTGCGCATCCTGCAAGGACTGCGCGAGAAGTACGAATCGTTCCATCTGGTCAACTTCTCCGATGAGGCGTTGATCACCGCAGCGACGTTGGCCGATCGCTATATCTCGGATCGGTTCATGCCTGATAAGGCGATCGACCTGATGGACGAGGCAGGTGCGAAGATGCGCATACTGCATGCCACGATCCCCGATCACATCCGCGAGATCGATGAGGAGATCAAAGCGATCGTCGCTGATAAGGAGACCGCGATTGCCGATCGCAAGTACGACATTGCGAGCACGCTACGCGAGAAGGAGCGCGCATCGGCAAGCCGACGACGCGATCTGTTCGACGAGTGGCGCGCCAAACGAGACGAGATCGAGACGATCGTCTCACCCCAAGAGATCGCCGAGGTACTCAGCGTCTGGACCGGCATTCCGGTCGCTGAGCTGTCCGCCGAAGAGTCGATGAAGCTGCTCAACATGGAAGACGAGTTGCACAAACGCGTCATCGGTCAGGACAAAGGTATCGAGGTCGTCTCCCGCGCGATCCGTCGCGCGCGCGCCGGGCTCAAAGACCCGATGCGCCCTGCCGGTTCGTTCATATTCCTTGGCCCCTCAGGTGTCGGAAAGACCGAACTTGCCAAGGCGCTCGCCGAGGTCGTGTTCGGCAACCAGAACGCCCTGGTCGTGCTCGACATGTCCGAATATATGGAAAAGCACACGGTCTCTCGCTTGATCGGCTCACCTCCCGGTTACATCGGGTTCGATGAGGGTGGGCAGCTGACCGAGCAGATCCGCCGTCACCCCTACAGCGTGATTCTATTCGATGAGATCGAAAAGGCGCATCCCGATGTGTTCAACGTCCTGCTCCAGATCCTGGAGGAAGGGCGTCTGACCGACGCACAGGGACGCAAAGTTGATTTTCGCAACACCGTTGTGATCATGACGAGTAACGTTGGCGCGCGCAAGATCGCGAAGCGCTCGCTCGGTGTGGGTTTCTCACCTGCCCAAGAAGGCATCGATCTCGAGTTGATGCGTGAGAACGTCACCAACGAGCTCAAGGAACTCTTCCGTCCCGAGCTGCTCAACCGTATCGATGAGATCGTCGTGTTCGACACGCTCACCAAAGAGCAGCTCGCATTGATCGTCGATCTGTTGGTCACCGATACGCAAAAACGTCTCGCGACCCACGATCTCAAGATCGAGCTGACCGAGAAGGCGCGCCAGTTCCTCGTGGAGCAGGCCGATGACGAGGCGGCGGGCGCGCGTCCGCTGCGTCGCGCGATCCAGCGCTTCATCGAGGACGGGATCAGCGAGGAGATCTTGGCGGGTACGTTCAAACCTGACAGCATCATAAAGGTCGATGTCAAAGACGAGGGACTCGCGTTCTCACATCTGAGAAAGGCCAAGCCCGGCGAGATCGAAAAAGCAGAGTATTCCGATGACGAAACGATCGTCTCGCGTCTGCCCGATACCCGACATGCCGCTCCGGGAAGCGACGAGGCGAGCGGATAGCATGGCGCAGGCTCGAAGCGTGTGGACCTGTACGCAATGTGGCGCGCAAGCGCCCCGTTGGCAGGGAAGATGCAACGAGTGCAACGCGTTCGGGACGCTGGTCGAGGAGCCTCTTGTGTCAAGCTCAGCGAAGTCGCGGGCTACCTCAAGTGGTGGACCGGCTCCTGAAGTGACGGCGCTCAGCGCCGCCCAAGCGCACGAACCACCGCGCGTACCGACCCGGATAACCGAACTCGATCGCGTGCTTGGCGGAGGCCTGGTCGCCGGATCGTTGGTACTGCTCGGCGGAGAGCCCGGCGTCGGTAAATCGACGCTCCTTCTCCAAGCAGCCGCACAACTGGAAGCACAGGGTGTACGCGTTCTCTATGTGTGCGGCGAAGAATCTCCGGCGCAGATCGGATTGCGCGGTGCGCGTCTGGGTCTTGACAGCGACAACATCCTGCTTCTACCGCAGACCGATGGCGAGCTGATCGAGCGCGCGATCGTCGAATACAAGCCCGACGTACTCATCATCGACTCGATACAAACGATGTCCGATCCGCTCGTCGAGAGCACCCCGGGAAGCGTCAGTCAGGTCCGTGCGTCAACCGCTCGGCTGCAAAGGATCGCCAAGGAGAACGATGTGACCACGTTGCTCGTCGGTCACGTGACCAAGGACGGCTCGCTTGCCGGGCCGCGCGTGCTCGAGCATATGGTCGATACCGTGCTGTACTTCGAGGGCGATGCGGACTACGAGTTCCGTATCATCCGCGCGGTAAAGAACCGCTTCGGCGCATCCAACGAAGTAGGCATCTTCGAGATGGGTGGGTCTGGTCTGGTACCGGTCGCCTCACCGAGTCAAGCGTTCATCGAGGCGCGGGGAGAGAACGTATCGGGCAGTGCACTGTTCGCGACGATCGAAGGATCGCGTCCGCTCATCGTCGAGATCCAAGCGCTGGTCACACCCAGCTATCTGCCGGTGCCGCGTCGCCTGGCGACCGGGATCGATACCAACCGTCTGCTGCAGGTCATCGCGGTGCTTGAGCGCCGTGCGGGTCTCTCGTTCGCGAGCCAGGATGTGATCGTCTCGGTAGCGGGAGGGATACGGCTGACCGAGGCAGCGCTCGATCTGCCGTTGGCACTCGCTTTGATCTCCGCACAAAAAGGAGTCCCGCTCAAAGGCAAAGCGGTCGCGTTCGGCGAGGTCGCGCTGACCGGTGCGATCCGCAAGGCACCTGCCGATACCGCGCGCATAAAAGAAGCGGGGAATCTCGGCATTACCCACGTGATCAGCGCACCGTCGACCTCCTCGATCGATGAGTGCCTCACGCTGTTCGCGTAAGAACACCTGACTCTGTTCTCTTGACGTATAATTATAAGAGCAATACAATATAATTATGGAAACACTACAGTTCATATGGGATCCACAGAAGAACACTATCAATTTTCGGAAGCATGGTGTTACGTTTGAAGAAGCTTCAACGGTCTTTGAAGACAGGTGGGCGCGCGTCATAGATGACCCTGATCACTCGATTGACGAGCAGCGGTTTATCATCCTCGGCATGAGCAAGAAGCCGCGGTTGCTCATCGTTTGCCATTGTTATCGTGATCAGAAAGAAATAATTAGAATCTTTTCTGCAAGAAAAGCTACCAAAACAGAATCAACGTTTTATGAGGAGCATAGAAGAGGAGAATACTATGCGTAAGGAATACGATTTTGCAGGCTCACAGCAAAACCCGTATCAAAAGAAAATCCGAAAGCAGGTGACCATGCGGATCAATGAAGATGTGATTGACTATTTCAAGAAGCAAGCATTTCAAACCGGAGTGCCCTACCAAACTTTGATTAATCTCTATTTAGTGGATTGTGTGAGAAACAATAGGGAACTCATCGTCCAATAACGTGGATATCCCGACGAATTTCATAAAAAACCGAATTATTGAAGAATAATGAGAGATAAAGCTTTATGCAATAATTCAACTGGACTGAGGAGACGCGATGCTCGATAACGCCAGAGTCATAGGGATCGTGGCGGCCGGAGGCGCCGGGGAACGAATGGGTGCCGAGGGCGGCAAGCAGTTGCTTGAGATAGCCGGCAGGCCAGCCGCCGCGTGGTCCACGCAGGCGCTTGCCGAGGTCTTCGATGTCGATGAGGTCATCGTCGTTTGCGATCCCGATCGTATCGAGGAGTACTCGATCATCCTCTCCGACCATGTGCTCACAGATACCCCACTCTCATTCGTGGGAGGCGGAGCCACTCGTACCGAATCGGTCTTCGCAGGGCTGTGCGCCATCTCAGATGAGCCAACGGGCTCTGAACACAACGACCAGAACGATCCACATTCCGCCGATGAGGACGACGACCGGAGTGATCCGGTGACCCTCAGCGAGGATGACGAAGCGGAACCCATCCTGATCGCCGAGCATGATCCATTGCGAGAGACGGTCATCGTGATCCATGACGGAGCCCGTCCGCTCGCCACCTCCGAGATGATACAGGACGCGCTCGATGAGCTGACCGAGAACTATCAAGCGCACGGGGTCGTCGTCGGATACCCTTGCAGCGACACGCTCAAACGCGTCGAGGACGGTTGGGTCGTCGAGACCCCTCCGCGTTCACGGTATTGGACGGTGCAGACTCCGCAGATCTTTCGGCTCGGCACACTGCTCGACGCCTATAAGTTCGCGCTCGAGAACAGGTTGGAGGCGACCGATGATTCGGCGCTGGTCGAGGCGGCGGGGTTTCGCGTGGTGATGCACGAAGGTCCTCGTGATAATATCAAGATAACGACGCCTGAAGATGTCGCATTCGTTGAAGCGACACTGCAGGCGCGAAAGTGACCGAGAGAACAGCGACCGAGAGCTCGGAGGCTCAGATGCGTATCGGACTGGGATATGACGTGCACGCGTTCGCGCAAGGGCGCGACCTGATCATCGGGGGCGTTACGATCCCGTACGGACGCGGTCTTGCCGGACACAGCGATGCCGATGTGTTGCTGCATGCCATCGCCGACGCACTTTTGGGAGCGTTGCGCGAAGGCGATATCGGCAGACTCTTCCCCGATACCGACCCGCAGTATGAAGGCGCCGATTCGGGTGAGCTTCTTGCCCAGGTCGCGAAGCGTACCTGGGAGCGCGGCTTCAAAGTCATCGATATCGACTGCGTGATCGTCGCGCAAGAACCCAGACTCTCACCGTATCGCGATCAGATGCGCGCCAATGTCGCCGCAATACTGAACATCGACGATGAGGACATCGGCGTGAAGGCGACCACGACCGAGCAACTCGGATTCGAGGGTCGCGGCGAAGGTATCGCCGCCTATGCGGTGGCGCTGCTTGAACGCAGTGGATCGGAGCCTATTCCGTGTTAGCGCGCATGCGAGAGGATATCCGTACGATCCAGCAGCGCGATCCTGCCGCATGCGGATCGCGATTCTGGAATGTCCTGCTCAACTATCCGGGGCTGCACGCGCTGTGGATGCATCGCGTCAACCACGCGCTCAGTAATGCCGGACTGTGCACACTTGCCCGTTGGGGTTCGCAGTGTGCGCGTTTTCTGACCGGCATCGAGATCCATCCGGGTGCGGTGATCGGGCGCCGCTTCTTTATCGACCACGGTATGGGAGTGGTGATCGGCGAGACCTCGGTCATCGGAGATGACGTCACCTTGTTCCAAGGGGTCACGCTCGGTGGTACCGGCAAGAAGTCCGGCAAGCGTCACCCCGACCTGGGAAACGGGGTGAGCGTCGGAGTCGGCGCAAGTGTCCTTGGCGACATCTTGGTCGGTGATAACTCGAAGGTCGGCGCCGGCGCGGTGGTGATCTACGAAGTTCCCCCCAACTGTACCGTCGTGGGAGTACCGGGAAAGATCGTGGTGCGTGACGGTGCGCGCATGAACGAAGAGGAGAGCGCGGCTCAGGAGCGTCATGAAGATCTGCCCGACCCCGTGCTCGATATGATCCGCTTCGTCGCGGGCCGTGTGGGCGAGCTTGAGGCGCAGGTCGCCTCACTCCAAGAAGAACGAGACGAGGCGCATACTCGGACCGACGAGATCGAACGCGCCGAGCAGATCCCAACCGATGGGATCGACGTTGTCGAACAGGTCGTGACCGGTGATCCCTTAAGTCAATTTGAGCAAGGAGCTCTCAGTGAAGATATTTAACACGTTGTCGCGCAACAAAGAGGAGTTCGTTCCTCGCGAGGAGGGAAAGATCTCGCTCTACACCTGCGGGCCGACGGTCTATAACCACATCCACATCGGCAACGCCCGCACATTCATCAGCTTCGACACGATACGTCGCTTTCTGATGTGGCGTGGTTTTGACGTAACATTCGTGCAGAACGTGACTGATGTCGATGACAAGATCATCAACCGCTCGCTCGAAGAAGGGCGCAGCGCCGAAGAGGTGGCGGCTGACTATACGGAGGCGTTCATCAACAGTATGCATGCGGTCGGGGTGCTCGATCCGACGATCCGTCCACGTGCGACCGAGACGATCGAGGATATGATCGGTCTGATCAAGCGTCTGATCGCCAGCGAACACGCGTATGTGGTCGATGGCGATGTCTACTTCGCGGTGCGTAGTTTTCCTGAGTATGGCAAGTTGTCCGGACGCGATGTCGATGACATGCGCGCCGGTACACGCATCGAGGTCGACGAACGCAAGCGCGACCCGCTGGATTTTGCGCTGTGGAAGGCGGCAAAACCCGGCGAACCCTCGTGGACCAGTCCGTGGGGCCAAGGTCGTCCGGGCTGGCATATCGAGTGCTCCGCGATGAGCGAGGCCGAGCTCGGTCTACCGTTCGACATCCACGGTGGGGGCGTTGACCTGGTATTTCCGCACCACGAGAACGAGATCGCCCAAAGTGAGGCGGCGACCGGAAAGCCGTTCGCCAACTATTGGATGCATGGCGGCATGCTCCAAATAAACAGCGAGAAGATGAGCAAATCATTGGGCAACTTCACTCTTCTCAAGGATGTGCTGGAGCGCTATCCCGCACCGGTCATCCGCCTGTTCATGCTCCAGACGCACTATCGCAGTCCGCTCGATTTTTCCGACGCGCGTCTTCAAGAGGCTACGACCGCCTATGAACGGATCGCTACATTCGTGCGTAACGCACGCTGGGCTGCTGCGCAAGGTGACGAGTCCATCGCCGAGACCGACGCTGTCGGTGCACAGCGAAACGCAGCGTTCGCCGAAGCGCTCGAGAACGCCCGCGTAAAGTTCATCGACGATATGGATGATGACTTCAACACCGCGGGTGCGCT
>WRDL01000073.1 GCA_009784095.1 Coriobacteriia bacterium
TCTTCCCGCCGTTCTCGTTCGTGGGACGATACTTCTCGTACTGAGAGGCTTGCGCCTGCTCGAATACTTGGCGGGAGTCCCACATGGCGTAGCAGCCCGCAAGCAACAAGAGTAGGATAAGGACGATGACGACCGCATCGATAAGACCATTAGCCAGTCTCATTGTTGTTTTGCTTATACTCGTTGCTACGCTCATGTGCTCTCCCTTATCGGTGGGGCGCAAAAGTGTTGCGCACACCACCGATAAACGTGTCATAACCACTTATGCGGCAGTGACCGTGTTCCTCTTTCGTGACTTGATAGCGATGCTGATCGCAGCAGCGCTCAAGGCGACCACGATCATGCCGATGAATGGCAGGTCGTTCAGGTTAAGACCGGTCGGAGTGACCTGGTCACGTGTGTTTATATAGTCCGCGCTATTGATCATCTCGCCGACCCACTGTGTGCCGGTAGCCAGATCCTGGCTCAAGGTACCTGTCGTGACCATTCCCTTTTTCCCCGCATAGGTAATGGTATAGCTCGGCAGGTAGCTGGTCGTTCCGGTCTCCTCGATCTTATAGCTGGTTCCGACAGGAAGGTTCACGAAAACGAGTTTTTGACCATCTTTAAGTCTGATCTCAGCATTGCTCTTGTTCGCGACAGGAATATAAAAGCCATAGTCATCCTCACCAAGATCATCTGCATTCTCATGGCTCGTTACGACAGCACCGTTCTCAACGATATACGCCTTGTAAGGTTGAGGATCGATCATGTCGACCAGTGAAGGTACCTCGAATGAAAGCGTGAAGGGAAAGTACATGCTCGAACTTGCGAAATCACCTTCTACGGTCTTACTAAGTGACAGCATCGATCCCATAAGCGGATCGGGACCGTCAGGGGCGATATTCGTCTTCACATAGGTATTGGTGAACTCCAGCTTACTGAAGCGGTAGGTTTCGCCGTCACCACCCGGGCTCGGATCGACCTTCGCCTTGTTACCGTTTTCGCCCCCATCGGTTTTAAGCGTCTCAGCGACTACGGCATAGATATAGGTACCTGTGCCGTCGGTCTTATCCTTTACAAAAACCGTGATCTCATAAAGAGCGTCCGAGAAATCCATGACCTCACGTTCTGAGTCGATCGACTGGTATGATGCTGCCTCGTTCTCAAAGATCTGATACTTGTAGATACCGGCATGAGAGAACTCATCGGCGTTGGCAAAGATGTTGACTGACTGTTTGTAGACCGAGCTGATACCTTCTGCGGTCATGCTCGTCTCGTCAGAGGTATAGGTGATCGTGATCGGATCGATCGACGGCATAAGCCCGAGCGTGTCTCCGCCGCTGACGTCTTCACCATCCGCATTCATCGACTTCACGATGAACTGGTAATCCGCTTTCGGGATAGCGGTACCGACCGGCAATTTCAAGACCTTGGTGATGGCTGCTTGCGCCGGAGCCTGCTCGGTTCCGATCAGCGCACCTTTGTCATTGTATCCCGGATCAGCAGCGAAAACGCTCCCGATGCCGCTCGCGCACATGATCAGTGCGATCATCGTCGCTAAAACTAATTTACTTCTTTTGAACATATGTTTCCTCCTTGTTGTTGGTATATGTTCTTCCGTCTATTGCTCATGGGCATGACTGTTTCGTTCAGGGCGTTCGTCCACCGCTGAAGGTCTACCCATGTTTGCTTTACAAATTCCGTCGCCTCAGGACCGAGATCACGGTCCCTTCGGTATCGCCTTCTTTCGCGGCACCGTAAATACGGCTATCGGTCGCGCCATCTCGCGCATCACCAAGGACGAATACCTCGCCCTCTGATATGGTGAGTGGGAAGTCGACGCCTTCTGCATAGCGGTTGGTCTCTTGTTTGATGTCGGGCTCTTGTTGGAGCGAGCCGTTGATCACGAGACCCTGTTCGGTAATGTCTACCGTGTCACCTGCGATTGCGACTACTCGACGCACGTGGGTCTTGCCTTGCGTTCTCAGCATAAGAAGATCGCCTGCGCGATAGTCTTTGCTCCATCGCGAATACATCACCAGGTCACCGTCTTTGATCGAAGGGTACATTCCTGGTTCCACGTTGTAGTGCAGTCCATACACAAAGGTAAAGAGCAGCAGCGCGCTGACGATGATAGCGATGGTCTTGAACGCAAGTGCCTTGAGTTCTTGACCCACTGAGTACGTCTCAACTACTTCGGGTGTGGGTGGAATCGCATCAATCAGTATCGTGCTTGCTGCGTGATGTGTCATATCACACCTCCTCTCATCCGATTGTGTTGAATACCAAGGATCAGACCTACCCAGCTACCCAGAAGGAGAGCCGCGATAAGTACGAAAGGTTTTCCTAAGCTGCCAAGATCGAGACTTGACTCGGTGATCGGCTCACGTATATTGGTAAAGGCGAAGGTGCGTGCTCCTCCGGAAAGAGCTTGCTCGCCGGTGTCGGCATTCTCGACCGGATCGGTACCTTGACTATCAAGATGTGTAGTGAGGTAGTTCATGCCATTCTCCTCGACGATACGGACCTTACCGCTTGTCGGAATGTCAAGAAGAGTGATCGACTGACCATGCTTTAAGAGGATCTGCCCTCTGCCTTGGTCATCAAGGTCTAATTCGCCATTTTGAGGAGGGATAGCTCCTACGATGCTATCTAGTACATCCCCTTCGTATTGATAGGTCTGATAATCGTGCAAAGGGTCTCCGCTGGAGTCCATCAAATAGATCGAGAAGAGAAATGTCTTACCTTTGTCACTATACTCACCGGCGACCGCTTTGGTCACCGTCAGCGTTGGCGGCTCACCATAAATGAAGAATACGGTCGTCGCAGACGCTATTTGGTTGATAGTGACACTCGCACCCGGAGTATAGGACGGGGGAGTGTAACTGCCCAAGGAATAACCGAGTACGGTATACCCCTTTACCGTAGGAATAACTTTCGAGTAGCCGTAGCTCGGCGAAGTGGCCACCTCGTAAGTATCTGGACGTATTTCATTGCCGGCCAGATTGCGATATTTTTCCGTGACGACGCGTGCGTTGTCGACTCTGACGGGAAGCTTATAGCCACCTTTTTTGTGGAAATCGTTATAAAGATTTTGGTTATGGGGATCATAACCGTCACGAGTCTTGATCGAATAGATCGTCGGATTACCGTCATAATCCCGGACAACTGCCCCGGTAACGATTCCCCCGACTTTTCTGATGATGATATCGTTTCGCAAAGAATCACGTTGCGTGCTATATGCGAAGTTGTAGAAATCCTTTGAGACCGTGAGCGTTTTGAGCAACGTGGCTGAATTTTCACGTTCATATACCTGCAATACTTGCTCGTTGGTAACATGACTGGGCTGAGTGAAGCCAGCGTTGACGAAATGACCGGTACCATAATTATCCGTACCATAGATCGCCGGTCTGCCTGCGGCCTTTGAATATGCTTGTATATCTGCGGTGTCGTCGATGATCAGATGAGCCGCATCATCACCGCCGATTGCGTTTCTCAGTTCGCTACACGCGTAGATGGTACAATCGGCAAGTTTGATCTCATCTCCGAACGAGTTCGCCCAAAAGCCGATACCGGGCCCGTTATGACCTCTCGCTTGAATATCACCACCGATTATATAGATGTCCAATGACCGACCCGCGGTACCACCCGCTTTTCCGATCGCCGTATAGTAGGCGTCAACATCGATATCTCCATCGGTTATGGTTATCATTCCCCCCGGTCCCCCGAAATTCGTGCCACCACCTGAACCGATCCCTGCCCCGGTCCCGGAGGTGCCGGTCGACAGTTCATATTTGTTGTGGCTCTTCACTTTTATTGCTCCACCGGTGATCTTGATGTTTCCAGCGGTGCCGAAGGTCCCACCGCCAATACCTGCCCCACGGGTGATCTGCTCGATATCGATAGTGCCATCGGTAATGAGGATCTCTCCCCCATTTCCGCCATTTCCACCGCCACCGATGCCGGCACCGCCGACATAATCACCTCTGATCGAGTTGGTTCCGGTCTGGTAGATCTTCACCACACCACCGTTGATCGTGGTCTTTCCCCCGTTGCCGCCCGAGCCACTCGACGAGACACCATAACCAGCACCTCCACCACCGATCGCGGCGCCGGCAGAGTGGGTAACAATGTCAAGCGTGCCACCATTTATCGTAATAGTTCCGCTCGGACCACCATTACCGGTAGATGCTTCAGGTCCGACCCCCCCGATGCTTGCGCTTGTCTTTGCCGGCGAGACATCCGATGGCATATTGAGTCTTCCTTGTGTGTCATCCCCGCTCAGACTATCGAGCGTGAGTTCTGCGCCATCGGGCACATGGATAGTCCCTCTCACATGGTTGGTACCATCAAGGAACATTGTCAGACTGGCTCCCGCATGTACTTCGATAATGCCGGTAAGATATATGTCCTTTATTATCAAAGTGACATCGACGCCACTTTGCACATATATCAAGGAGTAGATCGATGCATCTTGCAGAGGATGGTGACCCGGTAACGGGTTATTACATGACATGGACTGCATGATGAGATACGTTTTGCCATTGGCTCCCGAACCGAAAGCAACCGTTCTATTTGCGGTCGCGGTAGGATAGCTGGGGTTTGTGTAGGCAGGGGTCGTACCGCTTACCGTGAATCCCTCGCCCCCGACAACGGTGGTCGAAAGATCGATCGTTGCGGTATAAGCATGATCTTGCGAGGATTCCACTTGCGGACTTGCGACGCTCATATCCTTGTCCAGCTCTCTGTCGACCGTCGCGGTCTCTTCGACAGATCCTGACACTGTTTTTGTCCCTTCAGCAGACTCACGCAGCGCCGCTTCGGCACTGTCGAGCGGGTCGAGCAGCTGAGTTGCCGCCGCATCACGAGACGCACGTTGCATCGCAGCGACTCCAATCTCGGATCCGATCGCATTGATAGAGCTATCCTCCCCGTCCTCTGTCTTGCTATTTGGAGTGAGTTGCGTGTTGTCGCCTGCAAACTCGATCGATAAGATGCGTGCAGAATCAGCCTGCGCAAAAGTGGCAGAACTCGCCGACAACGCGGCTGGAGCGACCAGCATCATTATTAGGAGCACTGCAATGAGTGCTATGCCTCTTCGAGTCTTCAAAAACCCCATCTCCTTCGCAGAGGTCATCCTCGGTTTTTTCAACGTATTCGACGATACCGTTTCAAGTAGCTTGAATGTCCAGCGCTATCGTCACCATCTCCACATCTTTCACGCAACGAAAGAAAAGACCAGTTAGAGGGTGTGAATAGAACGTTATTCAGATTTTCAGAGTGTGAACAAAGCGTTGCGGTTCTACATAAATATGCGTTTTTTGAAAAAACTACTTGAAGGTTTAGCTGTTTTTCTCAGCCTTGTATGCAAAAAGGTGGTTCGTTATATGCGCTGTGCTATGCCAAGGTGGCAAGGACCCGCAGCAGATAACGGTCGGGGTCAGGCTCGCTAACCTCATCAAGAATATAGAGCTTATAGAGAGGTCCGTCCAACTTCAGCCCATGTTCATCCGCATACGCGACCAAGCGCTCCGGCAGATTGCTGACGACCCCATAGTGACCGCGCGCATAGCCGACCAGATAGTCTCCCGCAGCGATCTCGTCGCCTCCGGTGGGATCGAGTGAGAAGAACATCTGCGGGGATCCGGGCGTCTTGAGGAACACATCCAGACTAGCGAAATAGCCACCGATGGGATAGGCGAGATTGACTCGGCGCATGTTGGCGTCATCGTAGAACTCCAGGAAGGGTTCGTGATACTCGGCATCTCTTTCGAAGCAAGCGGGCGGTCCGAGAACGATAGGGATCGATTCGATAGTGCGCACACTGATGCTGTCCTCATCGACATTGAGTCCCTCGTTTATCAGATTTTGGTAGACCGACATCAACGAATAGAGATCGGAGATACGACGTAACTCATTGTTAAGAGTCGTGCTATGCTCAAGCAGCGTCGTCATCAGTTGCCGGGGTCCACGCTCATCGGCAAGTCCTCTGATGGTCTTGAGCGGAACCTTGAGAAAGCTCATCACCTGGACAAAATTGACTGCAGTGATCTGTTCAGGCGTATAGTAACGATATCCATTAGGTTTACGCACATTCGGCGCGAAGACCCCGATCTCATCATAGTAACGAAGGGCAGACTGGCTGATCCCGGTGAACTGAGAGAACTCTTTTATGGACATCAGATGATCTTGAGTCATTCTACCTCCCACCCATTGGTTTGGGTGCTGCATCGGTACCGGTATATTGTAAAGATTAGCATAGAGTTCCTGCATTGAGTTTCTTCATCGAGATCGATATCTCACAGTTCACTACCTCAATGTGATGAAATCATAGATCATTGTGGTTATCAGCAGCCCCAGCACGATGAAAAGCATAGGGCGAATAAATGATGCACCCTTCTTCAGCGCAAAGCCCGCACCCAGGAAGTTTCCCGCAATACCAAATACCGCCGCCGGAAGTGCAATGACATAAAAGACGCTACCGGCAAATGCGAACGTGACGACCGAGGCGATGTTCGAAGCAAGATTGAGTACTTTCGCATTACCTGTTGCGATCTTAAGATCGTATTTCATGAAGGTGTTGAAAGCGATCGCTGCAAAGGTTCCGGTTCCCGGACCGATCATACCATCATAGAGGCCGATCACAAGCCCAATGACCGTTGCAAGAACAACGGTCCTTTGAACCGACATGTGTGCGCGCTCATTTTCATGGATCTTGTCCTTGCGTAAAAGCAGTAATATCGCTACACAGGGAAGAGAAATAACCAAAAAGAGCTTTAATGCTCGATCATCGAGCGATAGGATCAACCTCGATCCGACAGCTGAACCGATCAACGCACTGATTGCCGAGATGGTTGCGGTCCGTACATCGATCGCCCCCTGTCTCAAAAACCGTCCGGTCGAGACGAAAGTTCCCAACGCAGCGCTCAGTTTATTCGTACCAAAGGCGAAGTGCGTGGGCATTCCGGTAAGCATATACGCCGGAATCGAAATGAGCCCACCGCCACCGGCGGCAGAATCAACAAACCCCGCAAGGAATACCAACGGGCACAGGTAGATCAGAGTAGGTAAGTATTCCACGTCAAACAGTATCCTTCCCAATGATACTCGGCTTCTGTGATTTCTCACATCTGCTGATGTTCAGTATACCCTCACGAGAAACCCGTTCTTCATATATTGAGGATCATCATGAGGTATTTTATGGATGCTCTATGGCATTTGGTGCGGATACTGTATTGGTACCTTGGTGCGGGCGAGAGGACTCGCGTGCCTTGGCTTCGCCAATTCACGAGATCTCGCTTCGCTCGAACCAAAACAGTCCACTGGACTGTTTTGCCTTCTCAGGTTCGAGTCCTCTATGGACCCA
>WRDL01000074.1 GCA_009784095.1 Coriobacteriia bacterium
CGCCTTCGTTGTCCTCGACGATCCAGCAGTTCGTCTCAAGAACCCCGACCGGTACACGGATAATGTTCATCTCAACTTCCTTTCAGACAGGGGTCGCAATGATCGGCTCTTTGTGTCGGGTGAGACTGTCTCACCCGACCTTTTCTCTCAGTGGCGCAAGTCGCTTGGCATCATGCGGTGTGCCTCGAAGACACCGGGGACCTCGCGCAGATCGTCGATGATGCCGTCGAGACGTGAGAGATCGGCCATCTCGAAAAGATAGCGCATATCGACCATTCCGTCGGGATGCGCATAAGACGATGACGAGATGATATCGACACCGGCGTCGGCGACCAGCACCGTGACATCGTGGAGCAGCCGAAGACGATCGACCGCTTTGATCATCACTTCGACCTGATAGATCGCCTGCGAATCACTATCCCAGTTGACATCGATGATGCGTTCGGGAGAGCGATTGAGCGATTCGGCATTGGGACAGAGTTTACGATGGACCGAAACCCCGCGCCCGCGAGTCACGAACCCGATGATCTCATCGCCGGGTACCGGATTGCAGCAACGCGCCAGCTTGACCAGCGGATGCTCGAGCCCTTCGATCTGTATACCTGCGTTGCGACGGTTGCGTTTCTTTGGATGCTCGGCGATCGTCGTATCGCTCTTCTTTTCCTTACGCTCGAGCTCTTCTGCCGAGACCGGTACGGCCATGTGATCGAGTTTCTTGAAGTATGCACGGATCTTCGAGCGGGCCGAGGAGGTCTTCACGATATTGAGCCAATCACGGCTCGGCTTGGTGGATCGATTGGTCAATATCTCGACACGATCACCGTTCTGCAGCTCATAGGCGAGTGGCACGATCGCTCCGTTGACCTTTGCGCCCACGCAATAGAAGCCGACCTCGGTGTGGATATGGAATGCGAAATCCAGCGGGGTGGCCCCGCGTTTGAGTGATTTCACGTCACCTTTGGGGGTAAAGACGAAGACCTCTTCTTGGAACAGGTCGATCTTGAGCTCCTCCATGAACTCGCTGGGGTCCTCCAGCTCGGTCTGCCATTCGAGCATCTGGCGCAGCCACGCGAGCCGCTCGTCGAACGAACCGGCCGCCGTCCCCTCTTTGTAGCGCCAGTGCGCCGCGACGCCATACTCGGCCATGCGGTGCATCTCCTTTGTGCGTATCTGGATCTCAAGCGGGCTGCCCACCGGACCGATGACGGTCGTGTGCAGGGATTGGTACATATTGAACTTGGGCATCGCGACGTAGTCCTTGAACCGCCCGGGCATCGGGGTATAGATGTTGTGCACCGTACCCAGCGCGCCGTAGACATCCTTGATGTTGTCGACGATGATACGCAATGCCAACAGGTCGTATATCTCGCTGAAGTCCTTGCCCTTATTGATCATCTTCTGATAGATCGAGTGGAAGTGCTTGGGTCGTCCTTGGATATCGGCCTCGATCCCGACCTCCCGCAGCGCGGTATCGATCTCCTTCATGACCACCCGGGCATAGGCATCACGCTCATCGCGCGATTGCTGGACCATTTGGGCGATCTCGGCATATTTGTCGGGGTTAAGATGGCTGAACGCCAGATCCTCGAGCTCCCACTTGATCTGCGACATACCCAAGCGATGCGCCAGAGGTGCGAAGATCTCCATCGTCTCGCGCGATTTTTCGATCTGCTTGTCGGGTGGGAGCGCGTCGAGCGTTCGCATATTGTGGAGTCGATCGGCGAGCTTGATCAAGATCACGCGGATGTCGGAGGCCATCGCGATGAGCATCTTGCGCATCGATTCGGACTGTTGCTGGGTCTGTGTCTCGAATTCGATGCGCCCCAGTTTGGTGACCCCATCGACCAGCAGCGCGACCTCTTCGTCGAACTGCTCGGCGACCGTCTCGAACGTGATGTGCTCGCAATCCTCGATCGTATCGTGGAGCAGGGCCGCTTGGATGCTGTGGATGTCGAGACGCAGATCAGCCAAGATGAGCGCGGTCTCGAGCGGATGGTTGATGTAGGGCTCGCCGGTCTTTCGCAGTTGGCCTGTGTGCGCGGCCTTGGCGAATTCATACGCGTCGACCACACGCGCGATCTCGTCCGCATCATGATGCGTCTCAAGTACCGCGGCCAGTGTCTCGATCGTCGTCACTGAGCTCCTCCCACACCTTGTGAGGGCAGTATGGGCTTGTTGAAACGATCCCGCAGATCTGATGCGGTCGCGCTCAGCACCCACTGCTTGAAATCGTCGAAGTCGACGATCTCCTCTTGCCCCTCAGCATATCGCACGCTGTGCTCCAAATCAACCTTGTCCGGACTGGACGCCATCACGATCCGCCGCGCGCTACTGCGCCCCTCAGTGGACAGAAAGCCCAGTTCACGAAAGACGCCGAGCACGACGCTTGCGGTCTTGTCGGTCAGACGCATCGGGAGCGGACCTGCCTTGCGCAATACCTCGGTAGCGCGTGCGGCGATCTCCTCGTTGGTTATCTGGAAGCGCTGTCCCTCAAGGGTCGCAACACCGCGCAGCACCTGGTAGATCGCGGCGCATACTTCTCGAGGTGGCGCGAGCGATCCCAGTATATGCTCGTTGATCTTGGCATCTTTCTCTCCGAAGATCAGATGTATGGTCGCCTTTTTGTTGTCGCGCCCGCTACGCCCCGCCATCTGATTGAACTCGACCGCTGAAAAGGGCATGTGATAGAGAACGACGTGGCGCACATCAGGGATGTTGACCCCTTCGCCGAACGCGCTGGTGGCAACGACCACCTGCACGCGCCCATCGCGAAAGCGCCGTTCGATCTCGTGGCGCGAGCCTTGTGCAAGCCCCCCGTTGTAGAACGCGCATTTCCAAGCGAGCTCGGGGATCGACTTGCGCAATGTGCGAGCGATGGAGACCGACTCATGACGCGAGTTGACATAGATCACCATCTTCTCGCCCTTTCGTGCCAGATCGAGCACGTAGGAGTCCTTCTGCGCGCAGTTACGGGTATCGGACAGATGCAGGTTCTCACGAACGCTGCGATCGAGCACGCGGTGATGGATGTCGAGCGCCTCGCAGATCGCGTTGGCGACCTCGTCATCGGCGGTTGCGGTCAACGCCAGCCGCACTGGGTTTCCCAGTGTCTCGAGCGTCTGCCGCATCGTGCGGTATGCCGGTCGATTGCCGGCGCGCGCTTGACCGATATGGTGGGCTTCATCGATGGCGATAAAGCCGACCCGCCCGCTGGCGGCGAACTTGTCGGCATGAAAATAAAGGAACTCGGGAGTGGTCAAGATGACGTCGAGCTGACCGCTTCGCAGAGCCTCGAAACTCTCAGCGCGCGCGGTCGAGCTACTCTCTCCGGTCACCACCGCGACCGAGAGACCGATATCGGCGAACATGCTCTCGAGGTGATAGGCTTGGTCGGTCACCAAAGCGCGCAACGGATAGACGAACACACTCGCCGTGTTGCGCAGGATCGAGAGTTTGGCAGCGTGCATATGGAAGATGAGTGATTTTCCGCGCCCGGTCGCCATGACCGTCAGTGTGTTGGTGCCCTCTTCGAGCGCGTCGAGCGAGTGCTGTTGGGCGGGATAGAGTTCGTTGTCTCCGATGAAGTGACGTTGCAATGTGCTTTCGAGCTCACGTGCCGAGAGTTTCTCGAGTTTCTTACGCTGCATTGCACGGTAGTTCGATTGACTTGGCATGACCTCGGCACGATCCGCGCGATGCAAAATGACGTTGAGCCCATAGGCTTTGTCATCGACCCCGCCGGTGATCGAGCCGATCTCGATCGAGTAATCGATCCCTTCATCGAGT
Organism: Coriobacteriia bacterium; assembly: GCA_009784095.1. Taxonomy (GTDB): domain Bacteria; phylum Actinomycetota; class Coriobacteriia; order WRKU01; family WRKU01; genus WRDL01. Next base: position 3,787 of record WRDL01000074.1, read on the forward strand.
GCGGGGGCCAACACCGCTGCGAGATCGCGATTGAGAAATCCGACCTGCTGGTCGAGCCTCACGGAATAGACCGCACAGGCGTTGCTGTCATACGCGTTACGCTTGTCGCGCCTCATTTCGAGTTCGTCTTCAAGGGTCAGTTGTGCGAGAGCTTCTTGGCGTCGCTCGAAGGTCACCCCGGTCAATTTCGTGAAGAACGAGGGGGCGTCAAGTATGCCATCGTAGTCGCGCTGGGTGATCGTTTCTTCGGCATGTTCGAAAAGCCCTGCGATGAATTCGCTCTTGTCGGGTGCGTCGACATCAGGCTCGGTCAGGAAATCAAGCTGTGAGACGATCACGTTGGGACGGCGTACGCCCTGCCACTCATCGATATCGAGACTGAACGTCATGTCCGCCATCTCGAAGCGATCCATCTGGGTGTCGATATCAGGTGAGCGGAACTGGATCGCCGGGATCCGTGTCTCGCCCTGGACCGCTATGAATTTGAGATGGATGCCGTCTTTGCCCACGCAGTTGGTATTCGTTATCTGGATGTTGGGTGCATAGAGCGCCGGACGCGGGTTGCCGTCGCCGAACGGTTCGAGACTCTGTATCTCCTCGACCAGATCCAGTGAGATCTCGTCGAGTCCCACGAAGGCATCGGCGACCTTCTCGCGGCTGAACTGCTCTGCCGGCAAGGTAGCGAGATACTTGAGGTACGCTTTACGGAATCCGTCAAGGTCCTCGGTGGGCAATGCAAGCCCCACCGCGGCGCAGTGTCCACCCCATCGGGTCAGGTGCGTTGCGCATGCCTCGAGCGCGGCGAACAAGTCCACCTCACCGACACTGCGACCTGAGCCGGTCGCCATGCCGTCCTCGATCGAGCAAAGGATGGTCGGGACTCCGTAACGCTCGGCGATTCGAGAAGCCACGATACCCTTGACGCCGTCATGCCAACCTTCGCCCGCCAAAACGATACCGCGCTCGCCATCATAGGTCTCATCAAGCTGCGCGAGAATGGACTGGGTCAGGGCGGTCTCGACCTCTTGGCGTTCTTTGTTGCGCTTGTCGAGCAGCTCACTGTAGCGCGTCGCTTCGTCCTTGTCATCGGTCAGCAGCAGTTCGAGTGCGTCAAGTGCCGAGCCCATGCGCCCTGCCGCATTGATGCGCGGGGCCAAGGAGTATGAGATTCGCTCGGCAGAAAGTGTTTCCTTGCTAAGCTTGACCGAGCGCGCGAGCATTTCGATCCCCAGATTGGGCCGTGTGCGCATTTTTTCGATGCCGGCTTTTGCCAAAGCACGATTCTCTCCGCGCAGCGGCATGACATCGGCGACCGTTCCCAGCGTCGCCAGATCGAGGTATTCGAGCCACAGATCGGGATTTCCGATCAGCGACCCGACCTTTTGGATGAGTTTGAGCGCGACACCTGCTCCCGCCAGCTCGCACCCGCAACCACCCTGCTCATGCGATAGGCCGTAGGTGGGATCGAGCTTGGGATTGGCGAGTGGGATACCGATCGGGATCAGATCTGCCGGTTCATGGTGGTCGGTCACCACCACATCGATCCCGTGTCCGCGTAGCACCTCGATCTGCTCGCGCGAAGAGATACCGGTATCGACCGTTATGACCAGATCGGGTCTCAGGGTTACGATGCGATCGATCGAACTCTCAGAGAGCCCATACCCTTCCTCAAGGCGATGTGACAGTATGGGGGTGGCTGCAATACCCAGCTCGATAAGCCCGCGGACCAGGATCGCGGTCGCCGTGACACCATCGACGTCGTAGTCGCCGAAAATGACCACCTGTTCATGCTCTCTGACGGCCTCGGCCACCCGCTCGGCGACCTCGCTCAGACCGGGGATCTCGTCGGGATCGAGCCAATCACGTGCCAGATCGGCAGAAAGAAAGCGCTCTACAGCGCCCGCATCGGTCAGTCCACGCGAGTAGAGGATCTCGGCGCATATCCGAGACACTTTGCAGTCTTGTGCGAGATTATTGACCGTCTCAGTATCCACGTACGGTGGATTCACCCGCATTTTTGGGTGGTTGATACTCATGATCTCGTTGCCTACTCGTTCGTCTTTACGAATCTATCATACTACAGAGCAGGGTCAGGGTCGGACCATTTTGTTGCAACACCAAAGAGGCTCTCGGTGATCCGAGAGCCTCCTGATAGTTCTTAGTGCTTGATCAGATCATTGTTCACGCTTGCGATTGAGTGCGGTCCCGGCAGCTGCGACTCCCGCGAGGGCGACGATCAGTGGCATGAACAGCGCAATGCTGTCTCCCGTATCAGGGATGGTGGGATCCGGCGTGGGGGGAGCCTCGTTGGGCGTCCAGTGCGCATAAAGCGTCATATCTGCGGTTACCGGAGTCGAGAAGTCCCACAGCGTGCCACCGGTCGGGTCGGTCCACCAACCGGCAAAGGTAAACCCTGCTTTGGTCGGAGCAGTCGGCTCGCTGACCGCAGTACCCTCCGCCACCGTGACCACGAGATCAGGTTTCGTGTTGTTCTGCGCATCGAAGGTAACGTCGACGTAGGCGAATTGATCAGAAAGATAGACCTGGCAGATGCTTTCTTGATCGGGTCCGCCGCTCGTGATTCCGGCGACCAGATTGTTGGCATAGGAGTAGAACACGACTTGGCCCGCCTCGTTGATCTGGGGGTAGCTGCTATACCCGTTCGCTCCACTCCCGCCGGTGCCGGGGGTCAAACAGCTCAGAGTTCCGTTATCGTAGAGATAGATGTTTCCATCCCCGCTCGTGATACCGGCGAGAAGATCGGTGGCATCGGAGGAGAACACGACTTGGCCCGCCTCGTTGATCTGGGGATCGTAGCTATTGCCGTTCGCTCCACTCCCGCCGGTGCCGGGGGTCAAACAGCTCAGTACCCCGTTATCGTAGAGGTAGATGTTATACAACTCGTTTGTGATACCGGCGAGAAGATCGGTGGCATAGGAGTAGAACACGACTTGGCCCGCCTCGTTGATCTGGGATCCGTAGCTATTAGCGTTCGCTCCATTCCCGCCGGTGCCGGGGGTCAAACAGCTCAGTACCCCGTTATCGTAGAGATAGATGCTACTCGACCCGCTCGTGATACCGGCGAGAATATTGGTGGCATAGGAGTTGAACACGACTTGGCCCGCCTCGTTGATCTGGGGGTTGTAGCTATCGCTATTTGCCCCACTCCCGCCGGTGCCGGGGGTCAAGCAGCTCAGGGTCCCGTTATCGTAGAGGTAGATGTTCCCCCAGCTCGTGATACCGGCGACCAGATCGGTGGCATCGGAGGAGAACACGACTTGGCCCGCCTCGTTGATCTGGGGGTCGTAGCTATTGTTGTTCGCTCCACTCCCGCCGGTGCCGGGGGTCAAACAGCTCAGGGTCCCGTTATCGGAGAGGTAGATGTTTCCATTCCCGCTCGTGATACCGGCGAGAAGATCAGTGGCATAGGAGTAGAACACGACTTGGCCCGCCTCGTTGATCTGGGGGTTGTAGCTCTCGCTATTTGCCCCACTC
>WRDL01000075.1 GCA_009784095.1 Coriobacteriia bacterium
CATGAACGTCACAGCGTGCGACTTTCATCTCGGTCAGATGCTCGATGGTGTAGACGACCCGATCCGCGAGGTTACGAGAGACCTCCGCGAGGTTCGTCCCATATTCTATAACGACATACAGATCGATCTCGACAGAACAATCCGTTCCATCCTCCTCGCAGGCGGGGGTGATGCGCACCCCTCTGCGAAGACGCTGGCCGGGCAGCAATTGGGCCGCACTTTCGAGAAAACTCGCATTGGCCATACCGACGACCCCGTAGCTTTCCATCGCCGCATATCCTGCCAAGTCAGCCAGTACTTCGTCAGCAATCAGTATCGAGCCACTCATTTTTTGTGCCACGACAATCTCCTTTTCAATTCAATGAATATATCATTATACCGAAGTGCGAAAACTCTGCCCGTACGCGCTCGCCTGTCAGAGGAGGGCTTAAGAGATAGAGACTACGAAAGCATATCCCTAACCCCGAAGAAAGTTACACGCGCGAGGAGGGCAGGTTGGTAAGGCTCATGAGGATTCCCCGTTCGGGATGCATTCACTTTGATGAGATCGTACTATTAATTGAATACCGCCCGAAGGCGGTATTCATAACACACAGGGAATAATATTCAGTCTATGATGCACTATCTTACTACTCTTGGTGGTGTTCTGTGCAAGGAATACGTGAATATGTTACAATTTTTCGGCTGAAAGTATTAAGGAGTATCCACATGTCTAAAGTATGTGTCATATGTCAAAAGGCGCCATCTGCAGGGCGCAATGTTTCTCACTCGCATCGCGTGACCAATCGAACGTTCCGTCCTAACATCCAAAAGGTGACCGCGAACATCGACGGACACGTCAAAAAGGTCAACGTCTGCACCAAATGCATGAAGGCGGGCAAAGTGGAGCGTGTGTAGCGGATCATTGAGATTCAGAAATGCAAAGGGGCTGCGCGCCCCTTTCTTTTTGACACGGTATCAAAGTTTGGTAAGTTCAGATGATGGCAGCAACACCTTCGTGCACGGTGACGACACAGTCTTTAAGTGCGATATTTGAAAGCCCCAGATCTGAGAGAGGCTTGAGCGAGTGGTGATCCAACGGATAGAACGCATTCATGATCGATACCGATGCGACACTCTCAAGCGCCATCACACTGAACTCACGGCCTGCCTCGATCTCTGTTGACAGACCGGACGTGATAAGGACGATCGTTTCGTCTGCATCATTGAGCGTTATCGCGAAGTCAGGAGCGTAGCGTGCGCAAACGCCCAGTACCGCAAGCTGATGATCGAGCTTCCCTCCGATGAACCCGAACAACATCGCACGAGCAATTCCCTTATCTCGACAGATACGTAACGCCAGATCAAGATCGCTGAAGTCCTTCTCCCTCTCTGCTTGGAATACCTTGATAGTGTCTCCGTACTCCTCGATCCAGCTAAGGCCTGCAGCGCTCACACTGTCGAAGTCGCCGACCGCGATGTCGGGCACGAGTTCGAGCTCCATCGACCGATCGATCCCTTCATCGACCGCGACGACCAACGGCAGATCCGGGCTTTCAGCGACCAGGAGATCGGAATCAAACTGCGAGAGAAGAGGTCCGATGATATATGCGTCAGGGAATGTCATGCTTGACCGGTTCGAAACCCAGCGTCTCGGCTCCCATCACCTTGAAGAGGACCGGCATGATCAGCATGCATGCCGCGATCGTCGCGATCATCGAAGGCACAATGTAACTGCCGTTATAGACTACCGAATACACGAGCTCGTTGACATCGTCGGGAAAGGTCGACTTGAAGAAGACGATGCCGCTGATCACATGCGAGATGAACCGTAAAGATATACCGAAGATGGCCGCGACACTCACCATGATCAGTCCGGCGGTCGCTTTTTTCTGCTCGAAGAGGTTGCAGATATACGATGCGAAGACCCCGGCGAGACCGACAAGCCCAAAAGCAAGAGGATAGTCGAGCAGGAGTTGTACCGGGTGAAAGATGAACGGCTCGATCGCGAGATCGACCAGTCCACAGAGCACCCCACACATGAACGCTACCCAGGGTCCACGCAGCAGGGCGAGAACGATGATCGGGACCATCGCGAGACTGATCGTTCCTCCTAATACATTGATCGGCAGACGGACACTGAAATACTGAAGGATAGCGAAAAGCGCGACACAAAGACCCATCTCTGCGATGATCCTCACTCGAGTTACTGGCATGATTACTCCTTTGCGCGTGCTGCATTATCAGCACGGTCGTTACGGTCGCGGCGCATGCCGCCTCTCAGCCACCGAGATGGCTCCCGAAGGAATTCGATTATCTCACAAGGGTTTGCCCCAACGCAAGATAAAGCGAACGAGCTATGTTGTCCTTCCAACGCGTATCCTGATAGAGCGCCATATCACCCTCGGTCCCGAATGAGACCGTCACCTTGTATAGCGGTGCCAGCGCCAGCCCATCTTCTTTTTGCTCATACGTGGTAGAGAGAGGAACCGCGGCGAGCAGCTCGATGACTGCCGCTGAGAGCGATCCCTCTTCCAGTTCCTCAACACTCGCCATCGTATTCATCACGCCGATGACACCCGTATCGTGCTCGTCGGTGACGAGCCAGATGTAGGCCGAGGTCTCCTCGGTGACTTCTTCTTGCATAAGCACCGTTGCTTGAGCCGCTCTCAGCAACGATGAAAGACGGATCGCGATATCGTTGGCGATATTGGGACCTCCCCATTCATCGGTCGCATTGATGACGATCGTTTTACCCTGTAGGTCGTATTCGACGAGCGCGATCGGAGAGCGTGGTGCGCCGACGCGAAGAACGACGATATCCCCCGTATTGACAGCGGCATACGCCTCCGGCTTGGTCGAAAGCACCTTCCCGATCTGGTCAGGCGCGTACTCATAGACCACCTGTGCGTTCAGGCCGAGTTGCTCGAGCACGCTTCGGGCGCGGACCTCGGTCTCACCCTCGAGAAGCGGGACCGTGATCGTCTGTTTACCGGAGGAGAGTACCACCCGCATCGTACGATGCAAGAATGGGCGACCTCCCGGCTCCGGTGCCTGACCGATGATCGAATGTGCCGGGGCCACCGAATACATCGTCGCGGAGACCGACAGATCGAGCCCCGCGTCGCGTGCGATCAATCGCGCTTTAGCCTCAGTCAGCCCGATCACATCGGGAACGACCGGGCGGGTCACATAGAAGTAGGTCCCCGCAGCAATAATGAGGGCAACGGAGAGGAACGCGAGGGCGCTGATGAGTATTTTTGTGCGTGACGAGAGACCCACCGTCGGATAGGGGCGTTCCCGCTCGATCGGTGGAAGCTGGAGTAACTCCGCTAACGTCAGATCGGTCTGCATCAAGGTACTAGCTGAGACGTTACTCCCCTCTCCACTCTGATATTGGATGCAACATGTTCAGCTTCATTCTCGTACGAGGCGTGCAATAAAGTGGCCATCTCCCCCGCCTGAACGTGGAAGCATTTGGACGAGACCTTCGTGCGTCTTCGCCTCGGCGATCATCGGCGGTAACTCATTGGCACGTATACGATCGAGATGGAATCCGGTGCCTTGCTCTGACGCAAGGAAACCCAAAACGACTGCATCGTTTTCCCTACGACTTATTGTACAGGTTGCGTAGAGCAGAATGCCGCCCTTTGCGACCGATCGTGCAGAGGTGTGCAATATGCGTGCCGAGAGATCGCGGAGTTGGGTGATATCACCCGGTTCGAGTGTCATTCTTTTATCGCTATGACGACGAAGTGTGCCAAGCCCGCTGCAGGGCGCATCGACGAAGACGACGTCGTAGAGTTCATCACCGAGAGATTTAGCGTCGGTCGCATCTGCCACACGATAGATGATCTCATCGAAGCCCAGCGCGTGCGCCTCACCTTGTGCACGCTCGATCTTTCGAACGTTGTTGTCGACCCCGACCAACGTGGTGTCTTCTTGAGCGCGTCGTGCGCGATCGGCCCACATGAGTGATTTGGTGCCACGACCACAGCCGATCTCGAGCATACGTGCTCCGATGGGCGCGAGCGAGAGTGCTATTTGTGCGCCCAGATCGGTGACCAAGATCATCCGCGAGGTGATTAAAGGGTGCTCTCTGATCAAACGCATATGCTCGATCATGATGGTCTGCTCACCCATTGGGGTGATTTGTGCTCCCGCTTTGGTGAGTTGCTCGGCCCAATCATCGGGCGCCACACTAAGGACATAACCGAATATTGGAGCCTCCTCGTTACTTACCGACATCACTTCTCGCGCGACATCCTCGCCATACTCGCCTACCAGTTGCTCAGCAAGCCAGGGGGGAAATCCAAACTCGAACGCGAGGTTGGTAGCGCGTATATCATCTCGTTGGGTCGCTATCTGGCGCAATACCGCATTGGCAAGCCCCGCCAGACCGTAATTGGTCTTCTTCATCAACGCAACGCCCTGATCGACGATATGGGCAGGCGCGTTGAGATAGAGCAGCTCGGTGGCTGAAACAACAAGCGCATCGAGGGCTATCGGGGCGAGATCGGCGGCATTCGGGAGATAGAGATCCAGTATTTCACGGACCGCTCGACAGGTACCGACGCTGAGGTGTGCCAATCGCGTACCATATCCGATATCCTGTGCGTGATAGTCACCGTCTCGCAAGACTCGAGAGAGTGCTTGGGCAACATACGAGCGTCTGGAACGAACATCTGTCAACGTCTTTCGGGCGATGACACGACTGGGGGCTACTGCCACGTGGTGTCTCCTGTAAGATGCATACCAAGAGCCCACTGGAACGCGGTCAATTCTCGAGAACCCGCCGGTTTCACATCGGTGAGAACGAGGACCTCCTCATCGGGATCCGATCCCGCGATGACGACCGTGTTTTCGACGAATCGTAGGTGACCGGGTGCCAGATGTGAGTATGCGTGTGGCAGATGCTCGGTCGAGTGATGGTGGGAATGTGCTGAAGTGAGATGTGCACCGAGTACCCGCACGTCCTTGTCGCCCACCTTCAGACGCGCAGGCGCGCTGTCGCTGCTGGCACGCACCCGATCGAACAGTTGGCGCGCAGTTAGTGTCGGCGATAATGTCATATCAGCCTTGTCGACCTTTGGCGCATACGTGACATCGATCTCTCTTTGCTCGGTCCATCGCACATCACCGGAGACTATATCGTCCAGATTCCTCTTGAGAAGGCGTGCGCCGGAACGCGCGAGCGCCATCTGGACTTCATCGAACGATTCCTCGTCTCGAAGTGAGATCACCTCCTGCGCACAACAAGGACCGGTATCAAGACCTTCCTCCATGCGCATGATCGAAACACCGGATTCGATATCGCCTTCGAGCAGCGCACGTTGTATCGGTGCGGCCCCACGCCAGCGCGGTAACAGGGATGCGTGTATGTTGATGCACCCGAGCTGCGGGATCTCGAGAATCTCGACAGGAAGGATCTGACCATACGCAACGACGACAATAAGGTCAGGTTTCAGACCGGCGAGATGCGCGATCTCTGCGGAGTCTCGTAGAGTCGCCGGTGTGCGTACGGTAAGGCCGAGTTCTTCGGCGACCGCTTTGACCGGTGTCGGAAAAAGTTGCGTCCCCCGTCTGGAGGGCGCGTCAGGCGCCGTGTAGACCCCGATGATCTGGATATGGTCCATCCGGGCAAGTGTCTCGAGTGCCGGGATCGCGAACTCAGGTGTCCCCATGAAGACGACGCGGATCGGGGCCTCACTCATCGATGACCTCTTCGGTAGGTTGCTCGGATAATGCCTGAGCTTCCGCATCGACGATTGTGATGAATTCCTCGGGCTGCTGATCATAGGTCGCATATGCCCGTAGTGCCGCCTTGCGGATATGTGGTTTCGCGCGGTCGATGATCATGACCCCATCGAGGTGGTCGCATTCATGTTGCACAACGCGCGCGAGGAGCCCCCCGATGTTCTCCATCAGTACCGGCTCACCTTTCTCATCGTAAGCTTCGACGGTGACCTGGGTCGGTCTAGTGACCGGGAAATAGATGTTGGGAAACGAGAGGCATCCCTCATCAGCGGTACTGAGATCTTCACTGTGTTGCGAGATGACCGGATTGACCAGTACCTTCAGATCATCTTGGTCTTCGCTGATATCGTAGATGAGCACCCGCTTCATGATGCCCGCTTGTGGAGCAGCGAACCCGACCCCGTCCGATGAGCGCATCGCCTGCTCGAGATCTTTGACGAGCGCATCTATCTCCTCAGTATCAGAAACATCGGTCTCCTCACATGACTGATAAAGCAACGGATTGGGGTGTGTGAGCACCTCGAGTGTCTTATTCTTACGGAAGGTGCTCGTTATGTCGTTCAAGAAATTATTCATAGGGTTAGTATAGCAACCCCCACTGCAAACGTAACAAGAGGGCCAAGAGGTTTTATCACACAATGATCACGCGAGTGACTGCGGATCGATATCGACGGTCACGCGCACATCGGTCGGGATAGACATTTCTTTCAGGATCTCCATCACCGCCGGTCCGAGAGCCTCATGGCGGGGCCCTTTTAGCATGATGTGATACCGATAACGATTCTTCAGCTTCGAGAGTGCGCACGGGACCGGACCGAGAATTATCGCCGAGTCTTTCGGTAACGCACCGAGCGCCTCTGCCACGAGCGCTGAGATCTGTCTCGCTTTTTCCTGATCGGCCCCCGAGATCACCACATTGGCCATCGAGACGAACGGTGGGTAGCCCAACTCTTTACGCATAGCGAGCTCTTGGTCGAGTACCAGCGATCGATCGTGATCGGTCGCAGCGCGCACTGCGGGATGGTCAGGTTGGTAGGTCTGGATGACCACCTGTCCTCCGTTCTCGCCGCGTCCTGCACGTCCTGCCACCTGCTCGAGCAACTGATAGGTCCTCTCCGAAGCGCTATATTCGGGTATATTGAGCGCTGAGTCTGCCGCGATGATACCGACCAAGGTCACCTCAGGATAGTCGAGGCCCTTAGCGATCATCTGGGTGCCGATGAGCACGCCTGAATCAAGCGCTTCGAATGCCGCAAGTTGATCTTGGTGACCGGTCCGTCCGGCGGTCGTGTCAGCATCCATACGCACTATCGGCCATCCCTCGAAGAGCTTTGCGAGTTCAGCCTCAACGCGCTGGGTCCCCGCTCCGAAGCTCGCAAGATACGGACTGCCGCATTCAGGGCACGACGGAGGAAGGAGCTCCAACAGACCGCAGTGATGACACTGAAGTTTACCGTGCGATCGGTGAAGGGTCAGCGAGGTCGCGCACGATGAGCACA
>WRDL01000076.1 GCA_009784095.1 Coriobacteriia bacterium
CGACCGAGTTCGATCTGGGCGAGCATGCCAAGGTGATGATACTGTCTATCCCCGAAGGACACGACAAACCTTACAAATATCCCAATATCTTCCAGATCTCACAAGCGATCATACTCAACAAGTACGACACGCTGCCGGTCTTCGACTTCAACGAAGAGGAGTTCGAAAGCCAGGTCAAGACGCTCAACCCGAAGGCACCCCTGTTCAAGATGGCATCCACGAAAGGTGAGGGTGTCGAGCCGTGGATCGAATGGCTGCGCGAGCGTATCGAAACGGCAAGGAGTACCGCTTCGTGAGACTGATCGTAACTGAGAAGAATATCGCCGCGAAGAAGATCGCCGATCTGCTCGCGGATACCAAAGTAAAGAATGACAAGGTCTATAATACGCCGGTCTATCGGTTCGAGACCGATGGGGTCGAGCAGGTCGCACTCGGTCTGAAGGGCCACATCCTTGGTGTTGATTTCCCCAAAGAACTCACCTATTCCAAGCGGGGAGGCTGGAACGCGCACTGGGCAGAAGGTGATAATACCACCGCTGAGCTGGCAAAAGACCTGGCGACACCACCCTGGAAGAGCAACCGACGTCCGTTCACCAAGGATGGATTGGCGCTCTCCAGCTGGTCGATGTCGATCCTCCCTTATCTGATCTATGCACCGGTCGGTAAGTATCCTGCGGAAAAGGACCTGATACGCTCACTCAAGTCACTGGCGAAAAAGGCCGATGAGATCGTGATCGCGACCGACTTCGACCGTGAGGGAGAGTTAATAGGGAGCGATGCGCGCAATATCGTGTTGGCAGCCAACCCGGACGCGGTGATACATCGGGCGCGCTACAGCGCGATCACCAAACAGGAGATCACCCATGCGTTCGACAACCTCGCCGAACTTGACGATGATCTCGCCCAATCGGGTGAAGCGCGTCAAGATATCGACCTGATCTGGGGCGCGGTCCTGACCCGCTATCTGACTAAAGCTCGTTTTTCCGGTCTGGGCAAACCGCGCAGCGCCGGGCGCGTGCAGACACCGACGCTCAAGCTGATCGTTGATAAAGAGGCCGAGCGCGATGCGTTCATCGCCGAGGACTACTGGGTCCTGCTCGCTGAGTTGGTCGCGGATTCCGGTGAGGCATTCGTAGCGCGGCACACGACAAATCACTTCAAAGTACAAGCAGAGGCCGAGGCGGCCTATCAGAACGTCAACTCGCAGGTCGGCAAATTGGATGGAGCGAGCATTACCACGGTCGATGCGAAAAAGCGCGCGACCAAACCTCCGATCCCGCTCAACACGACCGCGCTGCAAGCAGCGGCGGCAGCCGAGGGGCTGTCTCCTGCGCGCACGATGCGCATCGCGGAGTCCCTCTATATGAACGGTCTGATCAGCTATCCGCGTGTGGACAATACCGTCTATCCCGCTTCACTCGATAGTAAAGGGATCTTCAAAGAGCTCGAGAAGGTCGACGAGTATCGTTCTTACGTACAGGCGCTGCTCAAGAAGCCGCTGCGCGCGACCAGAGGTGCGAAAGAGACGACCGATCACCCGCCGATCCATCCGACCGGCGCAGGATCTCAGGCCAAATTGCGCCCTGAGGAGTGGAAGCTCTACAACCTGATCGCTCGTCGATTCATTGCGACGTTCTCCGATCAGGCGATCTATGAGGATACCACCTTGGGCATTGCGATAGACGGAGAAGCATTCGTGTCCAAGGGCACGGTTTTGGTATCTCCCGGTTTTCGCGCGGTCTATCCGTATGGCGCGCGCAAGCAAGAGGAACTACCCAAGGTCGATGAGGGCGACACGTGCGCGGTCGATGCGGTCACGCTCGATCAGCGTCAGACGAAACCACCGGCGCGCTACGGCGAGGGTGGCATCATCACCACCATGGAAAAGCTCGGGTTGGGCACCAAGTCGACCCGTCACTCGATCATCCAGACTCTGATCGATCGCGCCTATGTGCAGGTCAAAGACAAATCGCTCAAGCCCACGATGCTGGGTGTAGCGGTCATCGATGCGCTTTCCACATTCGCCGATCCGATCGTGACCCCTCAGATGACAGCCAATCTCGAGGACGAGATGCTCCAGATCGCTGCCGGGGACAAGCAGCGGATCGATGTCGTCAACCACTCACGCGATATGCTCGATGAGGTCATGATCCGTCTGCTCGACAAAGTCGATGAGGTCAGCGAGAAGCTAAAGGACGCGGCGGTCGCCGACGCGAAGGTCGGCACGTGTTTGACTTGCGGGCGCGACCTTTTGGTCCGCAGCAATCTCAAGACCCGCGGTCAATTCGTGGGATGTGCGGGATGGCCCGATTGCGAGAAGACCTATCCGCTTCCCCAAGGAAAGATCGAACCGCTCGAAGATGTCTGCGAGGTCTGCGGAGCTCCCAGGATCCGCGTGATCCAATTCAGGACAAAGCCGATCGAGCGCTGTCTGGATCCCGAATGCGAGACGAACTATGAACCGACGATCGATCTGGGCGAGTGCCCGGTCTGTCGTGTGGAAGGCTATAAGGCCGATGATGGCGAGATCGGTCATATCATCGGTCAGCGCAATCCCAAGACGCTCAAGCGCTTTGCCCGCTGCACTGCGTTCGATCAGTGTAATGTGAGCTACGCGCTTCCCGGACGCGGCGATATAGAGCCGACCGGCGAGTACTGCAAGACCTGCGGTGCCCCCGAGGTGGTCGTTCGCACCGCGCGCGGACCATGGCGTATCTGCATCGATATGGACTGCCCTGAGAAGGTCGAGGCGGCAAAAGCGAAGACTAAAGCCGCGAAAAGAAAGGCCAAAGGGAAAAAACCGAAGAAGGCCAAGCCGAGATCGAAAGCTGCGCCCAAGAAGAGAACGGACGCGATAGCTGAGTCTCCCCCCGGCTCGTAAGTACGGAAAGGAAGACGCATGAGTGATTTCCCGCAAATAACGATCGTGGGGGCCGGTAACGTGGGCGCGACCGCCGCGCTCTTCACGCTGATGCACGATCTTGCCGACGTGGTACTCATCGACGTGGCAGAAGGTCTGCCCCAGGGCAAAGCGCTCGACCTGATGCATACGCGTAGTATCGAGAATTTCGGCCCAACGGTGCGGGGCACCAACGATTATCATGACACCGCCGGAAGTGACCTGATCGTCATCACCGCCGGTGTGGCCCGCAAGCCGGGCATGACGCGCGATGATCTTCTCGCGATCAACTCGAAAATAATGCGCGACGTCATCGCTGATGCGGTCGCAGCCTCACCGGACGCGCTCGTACTGTGCGTGACCAACCCGCTCGACATCATGACGTATCTGGCGTTCAAAGAAAGCGGATTGCCCTCGAATCGGGTGCTCGGGATGGGTGGCGTGCTCGACAGTGCGCGCTTCACCTACGCGATCGCCGAGGCGACCGGTGCCCCACTTGACGCGATCGATGCGTTGGCGATCGGCGCTCATGGCGATGCGATGACCCCGATAGCGGCGCATTCCACCGTCGACGATCAGGCGATCACCGAAACTCTGCCGGTTGAGCAGATCGATGCGCTCGTTGAGCGTACCACCTTCGGTGGCGCCGAGGTCGTCGCGCTGCTTAAGACCGGTTCTGCGTTCGTGGCTCCGGCTGCAAGCGTGGTCGCGATGGTGCGCGCGCTGCTCAGCGATAAAGTGACCGAGCTGCCGAGCTGTGTCTATCTGCAAGGTCAATACGGTATCGATGATGTCTACATGAGTGTGCCGGCACGCATTAACAAGACCGGAGTGGTCTCAGTTGAGGAGATCGAGCTCGGAAAGACCGATCTGGCGCGTCTGCAGCAAAGCGCCGCAACGGTCGCAACCGCTCTCGATGAGCTCGGACTGCGCGGATAGGGACCACGATCCATGACAACGCTACGTCATATCGTTTCTGCTGAGGTGATCGCGCGAACGATCGAGCCGCTTCTGGCTGAGTGCGCGACCGTTCTGCGCGCCGATATCATCGATGCGCTTATTGGCGCCCGAGAGAGTGAGCGCTCCTCCTCTGCTCAGCGCGTCCTCGACCAGATCTTGGACAACGCGCGCATCGCACGTGAGAAGGATCTTCCGCTCTGCCAAGACACCGGTTCGGTATGGGTCTTGATCGAGCTCGACCGCGACGTCGAGCTATCCGGCGATATCCAAGGTGAGCTCGACCGCGAGGTCGCGAAGGTGTGGAACGCGCAGGGACTACGCGCCGGCATCGTCGCTGACGCATTGGTCGATCGTACGAACACGACCGACAATACACCGGTCTTTCTCGAGATAACACCTTTAATGGCAGACGTGTACTCGAAATACAAGCCTGCGATTCCCGGAGCGCGCGTCTCGGTCATGCTCAAAGGGGCGGGAAGTGATAACGCCTCACAGGTGATCATGCTCAGTCCCGCCCAGACACCTGCAGCGATAGAGGCGGCGCTGATAGAGCTGGTCAAAGATAAAGGATCGATGGCATGTCCTCCGCTGGTGATCGGTGTCGGGGTGGGCTCCACCTTCGACAAGGTCGCCAGTTTGAGCAAGAAGGCACTGTTGCGCACCCTTGACAGCGAACATCCGGACCCGGAGATCGCCGCGCTTGAGGCGCAGCTACTCGATGCGGTCAACAATACCGGGATCGGTCCGGCGGGATTGGGCGGGGACACCACCGCGCTGCGTGTGTTCATAAATACCGCGCCGGCTCACATCGCGGCACTTCCGGTCGCGATCAATCTGGGATGCAGCGCGCTTCGTTGCCGCACCGTCCACATTGACGGTGTCGAGCAACAATGCGTAACTCTCCCACTCGATTGTGAGGCATCGTATGGTCCGTAGAGATCTCAACCCCCTGCAAGATCCGCAGGTCTATGAGGACGCTTCGGTGCCTCAAGAGACGTCACACACGAGTGAGCCCTTCAGAAAAGACAAGGTATCACGCCTTGACGAAACGGTGGCAGCTGATATTCTCGCCACCTCGTCTCTGAGCGATCATGACGATAAAGGAGCGTGGGGACGGCTCGCAAAAAACCCCAACTTCCGTAAGATGTGGATAGCCCAGTTCGTCACCGGACTGGGTGATTGGCTGATAATCGGTATACTGATGCCGCTGGTGACCGCGCTCTCCGGTGGTTCATCGTTCGCGGTCGCCGGAATACTGATCGCGAAGATCCTTCCCTCGCTGCTGCTCTCGAGCTTCGTGGGTGTGTTCGTCGACTATTTCGATCGGCGCAAGATCATGATCGTGACCGATCTGATCCGCGTCGTGCTCACGCTGATTCTTTTGACCACCAACTCGCTTGCTGCCATCTATATGGTGGTGTTCTTGATGGAGGTCGTCGCTCTTTTCTTCTGGCCAGCGCGCAACTCCCTGATACCGCACCTGGTGGACGAGAGCGATGTCAGCGTCGCGAACAGTTTCATGTACACCACGCAGCAGGCGTCGATGATCGTCGGTCTGGCGGCATCAGGCGCGATCCTGGCCGGATTCTCCGCGCTCGTCAACGTCATATTCGACATCGCGCACTTGCTTCCGACGATGACCCATTCGTTCATCGACGCATTGGTCCCGATGTTCGTCGGCGCGAAGGCCGGCTACATCCTCAATGCTTTGACCTTCATGTTCAGCGCGTTCATGATCCATCGGGTCGGTGGTTTGGAAGGCAAGACCGCGCCTGCGGAGAAGAAACTCGATCTCTCGGTGGTCAAAGATGACGCGCTCGAGTCATTCAGGTTCATTACCTCGCACGAAGAGCTGCGCGGTCTTTTGGTCACGGTCTTTTTCGCAGTCGTGGGAGGAGGCGCGATCGTGCCGGTCGGTCTCGACCACATCGCGGCGATGCAGGGGGTGATCCCCGGTGCCGACCATATCGAGTGGCTCGCGACCTTCTCGGGAAGCCGACAGACGTTCGTCATGACGTTTCTGGCGATCGGTATGGCGATCGGCGCGATACTGATACCGCGCATCGAGAAAAAGATCCCGGTCCGTATATTTTTCCCGGTATCAGCGCTGTTCGTCGCGTTCGGGATGATCGGGTTCGCGTTGACCAACCAATACTTCGTCGCGTGTCTGTATGCGATAGCTGCGGGCTTCTTCGTCGCCTCGCTGACGGTCGGCGGCAACAATTACATCGTGCAGGAGGTCGACGACTCGATCCGCGGACGCGTATTCACCGCACTTGAGAGTGTGATCCGCGTCTCGTTGCTGGTTTCGATGATCGTGATCGCACCGCTCAGCGACATCGTTGGAGGCGCGATGCGCCAATTCCTCGAATATGAGGGGGTCACCACGTTCTTCGGATTGCCGATGACCGGCGCGCGTATCACGCTGGTACTCTCCGCATGCATCGTATTCGCCGCAGGGCTCTACGGTTTCAAGAAACTCTATTGGGAAAAGCGTGATGAACTTGTCTCAGCGACCTGACAAGACGATCGAGATCCGTAAATGCGCCGACAACTCGGTGTGTACCGATCTTCGCGAGCTGCGAGTCGGCGACGAGTGTCTGTTGAGCGGACCGATCTATACGGTACGCGACGCGACGTGCAAACGCCTGATCGAAGAGATGGAAGAGCAGGGCGCTTTGCCGTATGGGCTTGAAGGACAGATGCTCTTTTTTGCCGGCCCGACCCCTGCGAGAGCAGGACAGCCGATAGGAAGTATCGGGCCGACCACCGCGCGGCGCATGGATGCGGCGACCGTCGCGCTCATGGGCGCCGGCATCATCGCGACCCTGGGCAAGGGATCACGCTCACCTGAGATCGCCGAGGTCTGCAAGCGAGTGGACGGAGTGTATTTCGGTGCGGTCGGCGGTATTGCGGCACTGAGCGCCCAACAGGTGCGCGACGCGCAGATGATCGCATACGAAGAGCTCGGATGTGAAGCATTGATGCGCTTGGATCTTGTCGAGTTCCCGGTGTTCGTAGCGCTCGATACCGAAGGGACCGATTGGTATCAAGAAGCTCCGAAGCAGTTTTTGAAAAGCATATAAGGGCACTTCACAGACGGAGAGCATGCCTCTTTTCGCAGTGAGCGGACCCGTGCCGGGAGGAGTGCCGATAAAGGTCCCCAACTAAGCTATAGTAGAACTGATGGATAAAGGA